>JAENXO010000652.1 GCA_016649455.1 Gemmatimonadota bacterium
CCGCACGGAAGGGTTCGAAGCGCTGAAGGAACTCGTGTCGCACTACCCTCCCGAAGTGGCGGCAGAAGTATGCGGGGTGGAGGCCGACGAGATCCGGCGGGCCGCCCGGCTGTTCGGCTCGGCCGGCACGGCGATCGTGTTCTGGGGGATGGGCATCTCCCAGCATACGACGGGCACCGACAACGCCCGCTGCCTCGTGTCGTTAATGCTGATGACTGGAAACGTCGGAAAGATCGGAACCGGGCTGCACCCGCTGCGCGGACAGAACAACGTGCAGGGAGCGTCGGACGCCGGCCTGATCCCGATCACGTACCCGGACTACCAGAGTGTCACGGATCCCGACATTCGCGCGAAGTTCGAGGCAGCGTGGGGAACCGGGCTGGATCCCGACTCCGGCCTTACGGTGGTCGAGATCATGCATGCCGCGCTGAAGGGCGACATCAAGGGAATGTACATGATGGGGGAGAACCCATTCCTGTCCGATCCCAACACCAACAAGGTCCGCCAGGGGCTGTCGAATCTCGAGTTCCTGGTGGTTCAGGACATTTTCCTCACCGAGACCGCCGAGTTCGCCGACGTGATCCTGCCAGCAACGTCGTTCTACGAGAAGGACGGCACGTACACGAACACCGACCGCCGGGTGCAGGTGGGCAGGAAGGCGCTCGAGGCGCCGGGGGAGGCGCGCGAGGACTGGCGCATCATCTCCGACCTGGCGACCGCGTTCGGTTACCCGATGGCGTACGACTCGCCGGCCGAGGTGTTCGCGGAGTTCACGTCGCTGGCCCCGTCGTACAGTGGGCTGACGTACGAGAACCTGGGTCTGACCGGGAAGCTGTGGCCCTGCCCTGATCCGGAGACCGGGGATGGAACCCAGGTGCTGATGGGCGACACGTTCCCGACTCCGAACGGACTCGGGAAGTTCATGCCCTGCGAGTTCGAGCCGGCGAAGGAGCTGCCGGACGAGGAGTATCCGTTCGTGCTCAACACGGGCCGGCTGCTGGAACACTGGCACACGGGGACGATGACCAGGAGGTCGAAGGCGCTGCACGCGATCGCGCCATCGCCCGAAGTCGAGCTGCACGCGAGCGACCTGCAGATGCTCGGCCTCGGAGACGGTGACCTTGTGACGGTGTCGTCGCGGCGTGGAGAGATCACGCTCACGGCCCGGCGGTCGGAGCGAATGAACCCGGGCAGCGTGTTCATCCCGTTCCATTTCCGTGAAGCCGCCGCGAACGTGCTGACGATCGATGAGCTCGACCCGTACGGGAAGATCCCCGAATTCAAGTTCTGCGCGGTGAAGGTCGAGGCGGCGGACTAGCTCAGAGTCAGCTCATCACGAGATGAGCGCGTTGACGAACCGTTCCACCAGTGCCGCGGCGGCCCACGAGAGGACCGGGATCAGCAGGTAGAGGGCGAAGCGGCCATACGACGAGCTACCGATCGGCCAGTCCGGGACTCCCTGAACGAGGTCCCGGTAGGCGGCCAGGTCGGCCAGCGCGCCGGGCGCTTTCCCACTTCCGTCTGCCCTGAG
>JAENXO010000043.1 GCA_016649455.1 Gemmatimonadota bacterium
GAGGAAGTTGTGGAAGAGATCGAGGAGGCTGAAGAAGATCTCGCCGAGGCCGAAGCCGAGGAAGTTGTGGAAGAGATCGAGGAGGCTGAAGAAGATCTCGCCGAGGCCGAAGCCGAGGACGTTGTGGAAGAGGTCGAGGAGGTTGAAGAAGATCTCGCTGAGGCCGAAGCCGAGGAAGTTGTGGAAGAGGTCGAGGACGCGGTAGAAGAGGTCGAGGAGGTGGCTGACGAGGCGGAAGACGCCGAAGCGGACGCTCCGACCGAGGACGTCTCCGACGGTGAGGCCGAGGAAGAAGAGGAGAAGGAATCCTGAGTTTCTCGAGCATTCAAGGCCGTTCAGTATCTGCGTGGAAGGGTTCGGCCGACTTGGTCGGACCCTTCAGCGTATGGAGACGTGTGGCGACGACAGTTGCGCTGCTGGGTGCGATCACGTGCTTGGCCGGTTGTGCGTCGGGCGGGCAGGTGACGCGTGCCGTGCCGGCCCCGGGCGACGTGGCGACCGGCCTCGAGTCCGGCGACTCGACGCTCGCCACGGATCGTTCGGCCTCTGCCGATTCAGCACTGGCCTATGTGTCGATGGGTCGCTGGGACCGGGCGTGGATGATCGCAGATTCGGTGGCGCCCGAGGTTGGCGGCATCCCGCTGTCGGAAGCAGATGCCGTGAGCTTCGCCGGAATTCTGTCCGACCTGGGAGCGGAAGATCGGGCTGCAGGACTTCTCCTGAGAAATTCGGGCGCGGTGTCGAGCGACGAAGGCATCCGGCAGTTGCGACGAGCCGCGGCAGGAATGTCCGTGACGGAATTGGAAGCCCTTGAACGGAGCGTCTCTTCAATTCGACCGGAGCAGCGCGCTGAAGGCGTGCTCGGAGCGGAGCTGTCGAGGGCGTATGCGCTGGCGGGGATGGAAGAAGATGCTCTTCGCGTCGCCCGCAGCTGGCGCGACGAGGATATCGATGCAGAGGATCGCCGTACCGTCGAACAGGTGATCGAGGGCGACATCCGGCCGCCACTGGAGCCGGTTCGAGTTGGAGTCATTCTCTCACTCACCGGCAGGTTCGCGCAGGTCGGAGAAGACCTGCACGATGGAATTGTCCTCGCGCTCGCGGAGCACGAGACCGGATCGTTTGACGGGCAGGTGATCGATCTCGTGGTGCTGGACGACGAATCGGATCCCACCCGGTACGACATGCTGATGGAGGAGCTCGAATCGCGGGACGTTGCAGCTGTGATCGGCCCGATCCGCTCGGAGTCCCTGGTCGATGCGGCTGCCAGCCGGAGCAATGCGGGCCTCACGATCGTCAGCCCGACCGCGTCACGGGACTCGGGCACCGGTCCGAACGCCTATTCGCTGTGGGAGCGAGGCCGGCGGGAGTCGGCTATCGGAGATGCGCTCGGACGGTGGTTTCCCGAAGGCATGGGCCTGTACCGACTCGCCGCCCTGTATCCGGCTGACGCCGGCGGTAGAGCCGGCTTCCGGGCATTCGAGGCGGCGGCCATGGCATCGGGCGCGGAAGTCGTGGGAGCGCGGGAGTACGAGCCGGATTCGACCACCTTTGAACAGCCGATCCAGGCTGTGCTGGAGTCAGACCCGGAAGGTGTAATGGTGCTCGGGGGTGACCCGGCGACCGTACTTCAGATCGCGCCCCAGCTTCCGTACTTCGGCTTGAGAAGTCGGATCATAGGCGGCGGAGAGGCGTGGTCGGACCCGTCAGTCTTGCGACGTCTCGAGCCGGCTTTTGCCGACTACCGGGTGGTGGCCATGTTCATGGACAGGACCGCCGAGGGGACGGAGTGGACCCGGTACGTCGAGGCCTACGAACGCGAATTCCGCCGGTTGGCGCCGGACAATCTGCTTCCCGCCCTGGGATATGACGCCACGCGACTGGTCCTCGCGGGGATGGGTCGTGAGACCCTCGGTCGTCCGGGTGCGGTCGCGCGTTCGGTCAGGGCGAGCGGCGGCCTGGATGGAGCCACAGGAACGATTCGTTTCAAGGATTCCGGCCTTCCGGAGCGGGAAGCGGTCGTGCGGATGCTCCTGGATGGGCGGCTGGTGGATGTCGATCCGGACGCCCTCTCCGTGTGGGCTGAAGAAGCCCGTGCGCAGGAAGAGTTGATGAAGGAACTGGAAGAAGAAGAGGAAAAGCGGAAGGCCGAGCGAGACGCGGAGCGGCAATGAGCACGCGAGACAAGCTTGAGCGGCTGAGGGAGTTGCGACTGCAGACCCTGGAGGGTGGAGGGCCGGAGCGGCTGAAGCGGCAGCATGACAAGGGGAAGCTCGGCGCGCGGGAGCGACTCGACGTGCTTCTCGATCCGGGGACGTTCGTCGAACTGGACCGATTCGTCGAGCACCGGTCTACGGACTTCGGGCTCGATCAACAGCGAATCCCGGGAGATGGCGTCGTGACCGGGTACGGCAAGGTCGACGGGCGGACGGTCTATGTGTTCAGTCAGGACTTCACCGTCTTCGGTGGCTCGCTGTCCGAGGCCCATGCCGAAAAGATCTGCAAGGTCGTCGACCTGGCCGTCCGAAACGGATCGCCGGTGGTAGGGCTGAATGACTCGGGCGGTGCCCGGATCCAGGAGGGGGTCGCGTCGCTCGGCGGCTACGCCGAGCTGTTCTGGAGAAACACGATGGCCTCCGGCGTCGTCCCCCAGATCAGCGCCATCCTGGGCCCGTGCGCCGGTGGGGCCGTCTACTCTCCCGCGATCACGGACTTTGTGTTCATGGTCCAGGGAATCAGCCACATGTTCGTTACCGGACCAAACGTGGTGAAGACGGTGACTCACGAGGAAGTGAGCTTCGAGGATCTGGGCGGGGCGCGTGTTCACGCCACGACTTCCGGTGTGGCGCATTTCTCCCGTAACACCGAGATCGAGTGCCTCCAGGCGATCCGTGAGCTTCTCTCCTACCTGCCGGCGAACAACTCGGAACCTCCTCCGTTCAGGGAGACGGATGACCCGCACGAGCGTGCGGACGAGATGTTGGTCGAGGTGGTGCCCGACGTACCGACCCAGCCTTATGACATGCATGAGGTGATCGGCCGGATCGTGGATGACGGGGGCTTCCTCGAGGTACACGCAGGCTGGGCGGCAAATCTGATTACAGGCTTCGCCCGTCTCGGGGGACGCCCGGTGGGTGTGATCGCGAATCAGCCGGCCGTGCTCGCCGGAGTCCTCGACATTGACGCGAGTCGGAAGGGTGCCCGGTTCGTCCGGTTCTGCGATGCGTTCAACATTCCGCTCGTTACTTTCGAGGATGTGCCCGGATTTCTTCCCGGAGTGGCGCAGGAGCACGGAGGGATCATTGTCCACGGCGCCAAGCTCTTGTTCGCGTACTGCGAGGCGACGGTTCCGAAGCTGACGGTTATCACCCGCAAGGCTTACGGCGGCGCCTACGACGTCATGTCATCGAAGCATATCAGGGGAGATCTGAATCTCGCCTGGCCGACGGCCGAGATCGCCGTGATGGGCCCGAAAGGAGCTGTCGAGATCCTCTACCGGAAGGAGATCGCCGACTCGGACGACCCGTCGGCACGTGCGACCGAGTTGGAGGAGGAGTTCCGGGAGAAGTTTGCGCATCCGTATCTGGCCGCGCGTCGCGGATTCCTCGACGATGTCATCGATCCGCGTGAGACCAGGTTCCGCTTGATTTCCGGTCTCGAAATGCTCGCCAATAAGCGCGACCGCAATCCGCCGCGGAAGCACGGAAACATCCCACTCTGACGGGCGGGACGAGACTGGAGTCACGATGCCTGGCTATCATTGGCTGCCCGACCGGCTGAAGGTCCGGGCACAGGCCCGGCGTGGCCGCGCCGACGCGATCGCGTTGAGCAGAGAGTTGCCGGCCCTGACTGAGACGAAATCAGTGCCGAACGCCATAATTCCGAATATTGCCGACCGACACGCCGAGTACATTCGGGCGACGGGTACGAATGCGGACATGGCGGCATCCGCAGAGTTCTGCCGGTTTCTCGTTCAGCTGTGCGCCGCATTTCGTCCTGGACGGATTGCGGACCTTGGCTCGGGGATTTCGTCGTGGACTCTGAGGACGTGGCGGGGTGCCGAATACCCGACTTGCGAAGTCATCTCGGTCGACGACAATCCGGACTGGCTGGAACGATCGCGGGAGTTCTCGGCCGGTGCCGGCACCGGCGGGGATGATTTCTTCACCTGGGATCAGTTTCTCGAGGGACCCGCGGCGGGGACGAAGTTCGATCTCGTTGTGTACGACTTTGGCAGCGTTCGGGTTCGAGCTTCCCTGATCCATGCGAGCCTTTGACCTCGTCGCGCCGGGCGGAGTGATCGTGTGTGATGACATCCATAAGGCGAGGATCTGGAGGGCGGCCCGGTCTGCCGCACGGAAGTCTCGGTTTGCCGGACTGAGTCTCCGCGAGGAGACCCTGGACTCGACGGGCCGTTTCGCCTGGCTGGCCCGGCATTCCGGTCGGGTTGCCTGAGAACGCAGGTCGGGAGAGAGCATGTTCGAGAAGGTCCTCGTCGCAAACCGGGGTGAAATCGCGCTTCGCGTCGTGCGAGCCTGCCAGGAGCTCGGCGTAACGGCCGTCGCCGTCTATTCCGAGCCCGACGAGTTTTCTCCGCACGTTCTGACGGCGGAAGAGGCGGTACCGATCGGTCCGGCCTCGGCGGCGGAAAGCTACCTGGACATCGACCGCCTGCTCGAGGCGGCGCGTAGCACCGGAGCAGAGGCGATCCATCCGGGCTACGGCTTCCTGGCCGAGAATCCAGAGTTTGCCCGGCGAGTCGAGGCGGCAGGTCTCGTGTTCATCGGTCCCCCTGCCGCCGCGATCCTCGCCATGGGCGACAAGACCGAGGCTCGGGCCCGCATGATCGAAGCGTCAGTCCCGGTCGTTCCCGGCAGCGCCGGGCCGATCGCGACGTCCGAGGAGGCACGAGACGAGGCCGGACGGCTGGGGTATCCGATTCTCCTCAAGGCTGCGGCGGGCGGTGGTGGGAAGGGGATGCGGATCGTCGAGTCCGAGGCGGAACTCGAGCGTGCGTTCGAAGCCGCGACTCGTGAAGCCGGACAGGCGTTCGGGGATCCCCGAGTCTACATGGAACGCTATCTCACCGCGCCTCGACACATCGAGATCCAGGTTCTCGCCGACTCGGCCGGCCACACGATCCACCTCGGCGAGCGGGAATGCTCGATTCAGCGGCGTCACCAGAAGCTCATCGAAGAAGCGCCATCTCCGGTGATCGATTCGGAGACACGGGCTCGAATGGGAGACCTCGCGGTGGCCGCTGCCCGGGCGGTCGGTTATGTCGGCGCCGGTACGGTCGAGTTCATGTACGAAGACGGCGAGTTCTTCTTCCTCGAGATGAATACCCGGATTCAGGTCGAGCACCCGGTTACCGAACTGGTTACCGGCGTCGACCTGGTTGGCTGGCAGATTCGAATCGCAGCCGGAGACGAACTCGACTTGGAGGTGGACCCGGGCTGGCCCACCGGTCACTCGATCGAATGCAGGATCAGCGGAGAGGATCCGTTCCAGGGATTCTACCCCTCCACCGGTCGCGTGGAGTCTCTCGATGTACCGACCGGGCCTGGCGTGCGGTGGGACGGGGGGATCGCCAGGGGTTTCGAGGTCGGACTGCACTACGACCCGCTGCTCGCGAAGCTCATCGTCCACGCACCGACCCGCGGACAGGCGATCGTCCGGATGCGGCGTGCTCTGCGAGAGCTCCAGATCGAGGGCATACGGACGACACAGCCATTCCATCTGGCCGTGATGGACGAGCCTGACTTCCAGCAAGGCCGGATGTCGATTCGCTACATCGAGGACCACCCGGACCTGTTGAACGACGGCGCAGCCGACTGGCAAGTCCGCGCGGCGACTGCGGCGGCAGTGTTGCTCGAAGAAGAGCGGCGCCGGACCGGGGCTTCTCCGGGCCGGCCCGCGGTCCAGGGCGATTCCAGTTCCACTTCGGTCGAGCGGACGGCATGGCAGAGGGCATTCGACCCGCGATGACGGACTCGGAGAACGCGGCTCATAAGAGTCCCGGTACCATCATCGAACTCCGGATCGACTCCCTGGCGACCGGCGGAGAAGGGGTGGGACGGGAAGCCGATGGGCGAGTCGTATTCGTTCCCCGCACGGCTCCCGGTGATCTCGTCCTGGCCCGGCTGGTGGTGTCGCGAAAGCGCTGGGCAAGGGGCGAAAGCGTCGAGCTGCTCACACCGGGACCTGGCCGGCGGCAGGCTCCATGTCCAGTCTACGACCGGTGTGGCGGCTGTGCGCTGCAGCACATGGAAATCGAGGCACAGCGCGCTTCGAAACGGCAGATCGTGTCCGACACGCTGCACAGAATCGGCGGGGTGGAACTGGATGTGCCGGAGCTGGAATTCGCGGGCTCCGAGCTGGGTTACCGGAACCGGATCACGGTGACCCTGCGACGAACGACGGAAGGAGTCGTTGCGGGCCTCAGGGCGCACGACGACCCGGACGAGGTAGTGGACCTGGTCGACTGCCTGCTGGCAGAGGAGCCGGTCCGGCAGGCACTGCGTGAGCTGCGTGCAGGGTGGGGGAGTGAGGCCTGCCTGCTTCCTGCAGGAAGAGAACTCCGGATCACGATACGGGCGGGTACGGGAGGCGATGTCGCTCTGTTGGTCCAGGGCGGGGATCCGGACCGACCAGGTGATCCCGCATCAATCGCGCAGTCGATATCAGGCCTGGCGTCCTTCGTATGGATCGACTCGCAGGGATTGCGTACCAATCTGGCTGGATCCGAACGATTCCGGGACTTCTGGCAGGGGACGTGGTTCGGTCTCGGACCCGAGTCTTTCCTACAGGTGAACCGAAGTGTGTCGGATGAGATGGACCGGTTCCTCGACCACTGCGTGGGGCCGAGAAGCGGCCTTCGAATCGCCGACCTGTACTCCGGGGCGGGTGCGCGGGCCCTGCGCTGGGCCCGTGAAGGCGCCAGCGTGACGGCGGTGGAGTCGGATGCGGAGGCCTGCGCCGCGGCGAGCCTGGCTGCTGCTGAGTCGGGACTCGATGTCCGGGTTGTCCACGCCCCGGTCGAGTCGGCGAGTGAGAGCTACGCGGATTCGGAAGTCGTGGTGGTGAACCCGCCACGAGCCGGACTCGCGGCCAGCGTCGCGGAGGCGCTGGTGCGTTCGGGCCCGCTGCGGCGAATGGCATACGTCAGCTGCGATCCGGCGAAACTGGCTCGGGACCTGGAGCGGCTGTCTGCTGCCTGGAAGCCGGTGGAGGTGAGGGCGTTCGACGCCTTCCCGCAGACGGCGCACGTGGAGACGGTGGTCTGGCTGGAACGTGTCGATGCGAATTCGCCTCATGAAGCGGAGATGCAGTGAGGTACTTCGTCACCGTAGAAGATCGCGAGTACTCGGTTGAGATCGATGGGGCAGCGATGAGCGTCGATGGGGTTCCCGTCGCCGCGGAATTGGCTAGTCTCCCCGGGACGGATCGTCGACACCTCCGAATGGACGACCGGTCCGTATCGCTATTCGGGCGGCTCCAACCGGATGGCTGGCTCGTCGAGCTGGAAGGGCGCGGCTTCGTGGTACGCGTGGAGGATGAACGTGCTCGTCACATTCGTGACCTCGCCTCTGCTGCCGCACCGCTGGAGACACACCGGGAGGTACGCGCGCCGATGCCGGGCCTGATCGTCAAGGTGGAGGTAGAAGTCGGCCAGGAGGTAGAACAGGGGGACGGGCTCATCGTGATGGAGGCGATGAAGATGGAGAACGAGTTGCGGGCCGATTCAAGTGCGACGGTCAGGGAGGTCAGGGTCGAACCCGGCCAGACCGTAAACCGCGACGACCTGCTCGTCGTTCTCGAATAGCGGAAGAGGCACAGATGGACTCGCCTGATCGAGAGCAGCGCTTTCGGACGCCGTCGGACATCGAGGTCCGGGCGGTCTACGGACCGACCGATGCGGAGCCGGACCCGGTAGAGAACCTCGGCGACCCCGGGGCATTTCCGTTCACCCGGGGAGTGTACGCGGACATGTACCGCGGCAGGCCCTGGACGATGCGTCAGTATGCCGGATTCGGAACCGCAGTCGAGACGAACAAGCGATTTCGATTCCTGCTGGATCAGGGCCAGACGGGACTCTCGGTCGCGTTCGACCTTCCCACGCAGATGGGGCTCGACTCTGACGATCCTCTTTCAGAAGGGGAAGTCGGACGCGTCGGAGTCGCGATTGACACGCTGGATGACATGGAGCTCCTGTTCGACCGGATTCCGCTCGATCGCGTCAGCACGTCGATGACGATCAACGCTACGGCGGCCGTTCTCCTTGGTCTGTACGTCGCGGTGGCGGACGGTCGCGGGATTCCGCGCGATCGGCTGAGCGGAACCGTCCAGAATGACATCCTCAAGGAGTTCGTCGCCCGGGGAACGTACATCTATCCGGTCGAGTCCAGCCTCAGACTCGTGACGGATATTTTCGACTTTTGCTCCAGGGATCTACCGCGCTGGAACAGCATCTCCATCAGCGGCTACCACATGCGCGAAGCCGGATCCACGGCTGTTCAGGAGATCGCGTTTACGCTGGGTAATGCCCGTGAATACGTTCGACGAGCGCTGGACCGCGGGCTGGAGCTCGAACAGTTCGCTCCGCGGCTGAGTTTTTTCTTTGCCGCTCACAACGACCTGTTCGAAGAAGTCGCGAAATTCCGTGCGGCGCGCCGACTCTGGGCACGTATGATGAGGGAGGAGTTCGGGGCGTCGGATCGGAGCGCTCGTCTGAGATTCCATACGCAGACCGGCGGATCCACCCTGACGGCGCAGCAGCCGCTGAACAACGTCGTGCGCGTGGCGATTCAGGCCCTGTCTGCCGTACTCGGAGGGACGCAATCGCTTCATACGAACGGATACGACGAGGCGCTGGCCCTGCCGGGCGCTGATGCGGCGCGGCTGGCTCTCCGGACTCAGCAGGTCATCGCCGAGGAGTCCGGTGTGGCTTCGACCGTCGATCCTCTGGCGGGATCGTGGTACGTGGAATGGCTGACCGATGAGCTGGAGCGCCGCGCCGTACGATACCTCGAGCAGCTCGACGACCTGGGGGGGGCTGCCGCGGCGATCCCGTTCATGAGCGATGAAATCCATCAGGCCGCGTACCGCTGGCAACTCGAGCTGGAGAGCCGGGAACGGCGGGTAGTCGGCGTCAACTGCTATGAAGAGGATGTGACTCCGCTGGATCTCCCGCAGCCGGACTTCGGAGCCCTCGGGCGCGAACAGAAGGAACGTCTGGCGGGTGTGCGTGCGGCTCGCGATGATGCCGTGGTGCAGACTGCGCTCGCGGAGTTGAGGCGGACTGCCGTCGACGGAGGAAACCTGGTTCCGTCGATCATCGACGCGGTGAAGGTACGCGGCACGCTGGGAGAGATCAGTGCCGTGCTGAAGGAGTTGTGGGGCCCGTATCACAGTGCGTGATCGTAGAAGCTGGTTCGCAGGAGCACGGGAAGAGGATACTGATGCCGACATATGAATACAAATGCAAGAGTTGTGAGATTGAGTTCGAGCGATTTCAGAGAATCAGCGACGATCCCATCACCGAATGTCCGGAATGCGGAGGTGAGGTGCAGCGGCTGATTTCGACCGGGGGCGGCCTCGTGTTCAAGGGGCCGGGGTTCTACGCGACCGACTACGGTAGTGGCAGCTCGGGAAGAAGCGGGTCGGACAGACAGGCCGCGAAGGAAGCCGCGAAGGAAGCCGCGAAGGACTCCTCGAAGGAAGCATCCGGCGGCAAGGGCGGGAGTACCTCGGCCGGTAAGGACGGTTCGGATGCCGGAAGCTAACTTCGGCGTCCCGGCGCCTGCCTCGCTCAAAGAAGCGTTGCAGGCGGCGGTGCTCGAACTTGGTGCTCCTTCGACGTTCGCGCCGCTGCTGGACCGACCGGGTGATCCCGCGCACGGGGATCTCACGACGAACGCGGCGCTCGTACTGGCGAGCACCTTGAAGCGGCCACCCCGTGAGATCGCGACAGACATTGCGTCCCGCCTGTCTGGTTCGATCCCTGGCGTATCCTCTGTGGAGGTCGCGGGTCCCGGATTCCTCAATTTCCGCCTCGAAGATCGACTGGTGTGGTCCGAACTGGCCCGGGTAGCGCCGGCGGAACTGTCCTGGGGACGCTCCGAATCCGACAGTCACGAACGCGTCAACGTCGAGTTCGTGTCGGCGAATCCGACGGGCCCGCTGCACGTGGCTCACGGAAGGGGGGCGGCGATCGGAGATGCCGTCGCCTCGCTGCTGGAGTGGACCGGCCACTCCGTGGAACGGGAGTTCTACGTGAACGATGCCGGGCGTCAGATCGAACTGCTGGGGATGTCGATCGACGCACGACTCCGGCAGGCGGCGGGCGAGCAGGTCGATGTTCCCGAGGGAGGTTACCAGGGAGCCTATGTGGCCGAGCTCGCGGCGAGGCTGGAAGAGAATCACGCCCTCGATGAGCTGTCGGAGGTCACCGAAGCGGAGAGGATTCTGGAGCTGTCGCGGCGCGCCAGTGACGCCCTGCGGGAAGACCAGGCGGCTGACCTGGAGAAGTTCGGTGTCCGGTTCGATCGCTGGTTTGCCGAGAGCCGGCTGTTCGGCGGAGGTGAAGTTCTGGCCCTCCTGACCCGCCTCGAGTCCGGGGACAATGCCTATCGTGACGAAGGGGCGCTATGGCTCCGGACGACTGAGTATGGAGACGAGAAGGACCGCGTATTAGTGAAGGGAGACGGTTCGCATACGTATTTCGTTTCAGACATTGCCTACCACCTCGATAAGAAGACGCGGGGCTTCGATCGCGCGATCGACGTCTGGGGGGCGGATCATCATGGTCACGTTCTCAGGATGCATGCCGCGCTCGAGGCCAGCGGTATCGATCCCGAATTCCTCGAAGTGATCATCATCCAGCTCGTCACCGTCATGCGAGGCGGCGAACAGGTGAGGATGAGCAAGCGGGCGGGGACATTCGTCTCGCTCCGCGACCTGTATGAGGAGACGGGTCCGGACGTAGCCCGGTACTTTTTCCTCATGCGACGGGCCGAGGTCCCGATGATGTTCGACCTGGACCTGGCGCTCGACACATCCGAGAAGAACCCGGTCTTCAAGGTCCAGTATGCGCATGCCCGGATGTGCAGGATCTTCGAACGGGCAGGAGTGGACCCCGCATTGCTGTCGCTCACGGAGGGCGGATTCTCGACGCTCCTTCTCCCGTCCGAGCGGGAGGTGGCCAAGACCGTTCTCCGGTTTCCGGAAATCGTGGCCGCCGCCGCCGGGGCGCGCGCTCCCTACCAGGTCTGCAGCTACCTCGAGGAACTCGCCGGAGTGGTGAAC
>JAENXO010000121.1 GCA_016649455.1 Gemmatimonadota bacterium
CCCGGAAGAGTGTCAGGCGCCGTCGCCGTCGGACACTTCTCCGGGTCTTCGGCCTCGCAGGAACCGGATCGCGAGCGCCGACACCATGACTCCGGTGCCAACCCCTGACAGAAACGGATTGCCGATCCCGATTCCAACCAGCCAGACCAGAATCCCCCCTGCCGTGAGACCGATCTGGAATCGGAGCCAGTACCCGTAGTCTCCGCCGGACATCCGGTTCGCCGGCCCGCCGGGACCGATCAGTGAACCAGAGGTTGACTGACGGGTCGGTCCGGGCTGCGCGCACCCCATGCGATCACGCCCGCGGCCAGCACGGCGGCCAGCGCGTTACCGATCAGCACGAGCACCGAAGTGAACAGCCCGAGGTGAATTCCGAGAAAGCCCGCCCCTTCGACGAACGGATACCGGACCAACAACACGTAGGCGCTGACCACGAGACTGAATCCGAGTCCCTTGCCCACGAAGTCAGCACCCGGAATCAAACGCCAGGTGAGCCCGAGCAGAAACCCCCAGGCGACGCCGTGCAGCAGCCGAACACCCCAGTCAGCCGCCGAGAGCTGCACGTCGATCCCTGATCCAAGCCACGCGGCGATGTCGGTCCAGCCTGCAAACAGGGTAAGCAGGGCATGCAACAGCCCGGCCAGGATGCCCCCGAGAACGCCGAGTCCGAGTCGCGAGCTCAGGTCCAGGGAGCCCTCTACGTCCGGACCCCAGGCCCTTCCACCGAATGCCACTGCCTCCGCGGCAAGCGCCCCGATCAGGAGCAGAATTCCTCCCGTGATCGCGCTTCGGCCTCCCATGATCAGCAAGCGCGCTCCGGCCAGCCCCAGCACGATCGTCACCGCCAGCAGTATGACCGCAGTTCCATCGAGTCCGCGGCCAGCCGGAATTCCCGTCGTTCTCGCCTCGCCCTGCATGGTTTGATTCCTGTCTGGGGCGACCTGTCCTGAAACGGACCCGGCCGCCGGTTCACTATCGCCGTCCGGTCACGTTCTCCGACGGTCGAGGAACGTGTCGATCCCGTCCTGACAATCATCCGTGAGTCGCGCCAGGGCATTCACCTGCGCTCCGGCCCGGATCGCAGCCTCGAAGCTCGCGCCGTCGATCTGGTACAGCAAGCGCTTGCCGAGACTGACGGCAGACGCGCTGCGAGACGACAGCTCCCGCAGGAACCCGTCCACCTCCGCCTCGAACCGAGCGGCCGGAAATACCCGATTCACGAGGCCGATCGACTCCGCCGCATCCGCCCCGATCGTGTCTCCGAGCGCGATCAGCTCGAATGCACGCTTCTCGCCAACGGATCGGCGGAGGACCGCCATCACCATCGCCGGGACGAATCCGAGCCGCACTTCCGGATACCCGAAACGCGCGCCCGACGCCGCCAGTACCATGTCGCACGCCGTGGCGAGGCCGCAGCCCCCGGCGAGGGCCTTTCCATGTACGACGGCGATCACGGGCGTGACCATGCGCCGCAGCAGCAGGAACAGCTCCCCGAGCGATTCGGCATCCGCGAGGCTCGCGAGAATGCCCTGCTCGACGGCCTCCCGGATCTCTTCCAGGTCGGCGCCGGCACAGAAGTCGGGCCCCGCGCCCGACAGCGCCACGACCCGGATCCGGTCGTCCGCGTCCGCCAGGGCCAGCGAATCCATCAACTCCGTCACCATCCCGGCGTTGAGCGCGTTCCGGCGCTCGGGGCGGTTCAGGATGATCCGTGCGATCCCGGACTTTCCGTCTACTTCGTTCCGTACGAGTTCCTGCACACGTGCCTCCCGGGGCCTTCCCGGCTCAGCGTGAATCCAGTCTTCCGGTCTAACGACCGGGAAGCTCGCCCGTCAGGACCCGGTCGCACAACGAGACGACCTCCTCCGGGGCATCGATCTCGAGCTCGAGCAGCGACGACGCGAACGTCTTCCCCTGGGCATCCAGCATCAGCGACACCGTTCCACCTCCGCCGAGAGACTCGTGGAGCAGGAAGTTCAGGGCCCCGAGGTTCGGGAGCTCGAAGCGGTCGACCCGCCCCTTGCAGACGGCCGCGAAGTGCTTGCTGACCCGTGCCTCTGTCACCTCGCGCACGAGGATCGGCCAGGCTTCCTCGATCAGGGCGATGACTCCGACGTTCGCCGCGTCTCCCTTGTCTCCCGATCTCGCGATCGCGATCCGTTCCAGTCGGACATTCATGCGTGGCTCACCTCGACTTCGAGGTTTCGTTCGACCGAATCCCGGTCGATCAGTGCCGGCCAGTAGGCCATGATCTCCTGCACGCGCGGCCGGCCCGCCGCGAATCCGGTGACCGACGGTGGACCCGCGAGTATCAGGGGCGCCAGTTCACGAGTGAACCTCTCGACCGCCGTCCGGTCGGCGGAGCGGACTCCGACCCGCAATTCCACCTCGGGCAGACCCTGCCGAACCGCTTCCGGCAGCGTGTCCGGGGATCGGCCGGAGCAGGCGCCGGCACCGACGAACTCCGTTCGGACCTCATCGAACCGCAAGCCCAGGCGCGCAAGTCGCGCGCGGAGGATCTCGTCCGCCCGAATCGCCTTGTCGAGCGCGTCGGGGGCGGCATACACGAGGCTGCCGGTCGCCTTCCACCCGTCCCGGTAGGCGATCGACACCTTCAGCATCCCGGTCCTCTCGCGACCCCGGACACCGGAAATCGCGACGCGGTCCTCGCCCAGGTCGCGCAACTGGATGGTCGAGAAGTCAGCGATGCAGTCGGGAGTGATGTACTCGACCGGGTCGCCCATTTCGTACACGAGCTGTTCGCTGACCGTGGCCCACGTCACCCTGCCTCCGAGGTCGGCATGCTTCGTGACCGTGAACGACCCGTCCGCGGCCATCTCGATGATCGGGTAGCCCGGAGCCTCGAGGTCCACGCCGCGCCAGTCGAACAGGGTGTTCCCGCCGGTGGCCTGGGCTCCGCACTCGTTGATGTGCCCGGCCACGACGCCGGCCGCGATCCGGTCCCAGTCGTCTGCGGCCCAGCCATGCTCGTGTATCAGGGGGGCGTAGGTGAGCGCCGTGTCGGTCGATCGACCGGTGATCACGACATCCGCCTCCATGCGCAGCGCCTCGATGATCGGGGCGGCGCCGATGTAGGCGTTAGCGCTCTGCACCCGTTCCCGGATGGCTGAAAGGGGCTCGCCGGTCTCCATGTTCCGCAGCTCATGGCCTTCCTGGAGCAGCGAGTCGAGCCGGTCCATCAGATCGTCGCCGGACACGACCGCCACCCTGAGCGGCCGCGAGGTCGGGATCTCCTCCACGGCCTCGAACAGGGCCCGCCGGCACCCATCGGGATTCACCCCGCCTGCATTGCTCACTACCCGGATTCCACGGCCCAGCAGTTCCGGAGTCAGCCCCGCGATGAGCGGCACGAAATCACGCGCATAGCCCGCCGCGGGATCCCGCTCGCGCTGCTTCTGCAGAATCGACATCGTGATCTCGGCCAGGTAGTCGAGCATCAGGTAGTCGATCGGTCCGGTCCGGACCTGCAGCTTCGGGGCTTCCTGCCAGTCTCCCCAGAATCCCTGGCCCGAGGCCACGCGCACTATGCGTTCCCTCATCGGATTTTCCTGATCCTGCGTGAGCCAGAAAACCGAATCATGCGTCGTCTCTCAGGGTGAAAGTTCCCAGGTGTGGCGCCGGATTCTCGAGCGAGCACCGCATCGCCAGGTCGAGAACATCGCGCGTCTCCTCGGGAACAATGATCGCATCTACGAATCCGCGGGCTGCCGCATAGGTCGCGTCGAGCTGCTTCTCGTACTCGGCGCGGGTGTGAGCGATGGCATCGACCGTATCCGGATCCAGCTCCTGACCGGCTTCCGTCGCCCGGTCGATCTTGGGCCCGAAGATCGCGCGCACCGCCGATTCCCCTTCCATCACCCCCATGCGGCCGGTCGGCCATGTGAAGATGAAATCCGGGTCGAAGCCCTGCCCCGCCATCGCGTAGTATCCGGCGCCACTCGCATGGTTCGTGGTCAGCACGATCTTCGGAACGCGAGCGGTCGCCATAGATTCGACCATGCGGGCTCCCGCCCGGATGATGCCCGAGTGCTCTGCCTCGACGCCTACCATGAAGCCGCTCACGTCCTGCACGAACAGCAACGGCATCTTCTGGCGATCGCACATGTCCATGAAGTAGGCGACCTTCTCCGCGCTGTCGGCGTATACGATCCCGCCAAATTTCGGCGGCCCACCCGCTGAGTCCTTGAACATACCGCGCCGGTTCGCGATCACGCCGACCCGCCGCCCTCTCAGCCGTGCGGCCGTCGTGAGCATCTCCGGGGCATAGCCCGCCTGGAACTCATCGAATTGCCCTTCGTCGAGAAATGTCTCGAGCAGCGCCCGAACGTCATACGGCTGCCTGTGGTCAGCTGGCATGAGGCTGTAGACCTCGTCGGCCGATCGCCCCGGCTCTCGGGGGTCATCGGTTGGAGGCAGCAACTTCGGTCGGGGAAGGTCGGCAACCAGGTCCCGCAGTTTTTCGATGCATTCCAGGTCGTCCGCGACCTCGTAGTGCGCAACTCCGCTGATCACATTGTGCGTCCGGGCTCCTCCCAGCTCCTCTGCGTCTACGTCCTGCCCGGTCGCACCCTTGACCAGGTTCGGGCCGCCGAGTCCCATGAAGCTCGTTCCGTCGACCATCACGATCGAGTCCGACAGCGCCGGGAGATAGGCGCCGCCGGCGATGCACGGACCCATCACGGCGGAGAGCTGCGGAATGTCCAGATAGTGCCGCATGATCGAGTTGTAATAGAAGATCCGGCTCGCGCCGTACTTGCCCGGGAACACACCCCCCTGGTAGGGCAGGTTCACACCAGCTGAATCGACCAGGTAGAGAATCGGCACGCGGCTGCGCATCGCGATTTCCTGCGCGCGCAGCATTTTCGTGATCGTCTCCGGCCACCAGCTCCCGGCCTTCACCGTGGCATCGTTCGCCACGATCACCACGACCCGGCCGGAGACCTCGCCGATCCCCGTGATGACGCCGGCAGCTGGCGCCTGCCCGTCGTACTGGTCCCACGCCACCAGGAGCCCGATTTCCAGGAATCCCCCACCCGGATCGATCAGGCGCTCGATCCGCTCGCGCGCCGTGAGCTTACCCTGGGAGTGCTGTTTTTCGATCTTCGCCGGGCCGCCTCCCTGGCGCAGTTGCTCCTCGAGCGGGCGCAACTCGTCGACGGCCCGCCGCATTCGCGACTCGGTCTCCGGCATCAGTCTTCCCTGCTCCGGCCACTCCCGGAATACCACGCGCGGATGTAATCCACGGCTTCGGCCGTCGGCGTTCCGGGGCCGAACAGCTGACCCACGCCCATCTCGCGCAACGCGTCGATGTCCTCCGCCGGGATGATCCCCCCACCCGTGACGAGCACGTCCTCCATCCCGTTGTCGGCAAGGAGAGACTGGACTCTCGGAAACAGCGTCATGTGCGCCCCGGACAGGATGGACAGGGCGACAACGTCCACGTCCTCCTGCAATGCGGTCGCCGCGATCTTGTCAGGGGTCTGGTGCAGGCCGGTGTAGATCACCTCCATGCCCGCGTCGCGCAGGGCCGCGGCGATCACCTTCGCGCCGCGATCGTGCCCGTCCAGGCCCGGCTTCGCGACTAGGACCCGGATCTTTTTCTCACTCATGGGAATGCTCTGGCTGGTGGTCGCCACCCGTCCCGCCGGTTCCGGTTCCGGATCGGGCGAGTGAACGCGTTCAGGCTTCGAGCGGTACTGACCCTCCGCTCGGTAATCGCGGTCCCGGCGGGTCGCTGGGGCTCAAAACGACACGGGCTCCTTGAAGCGTCCGTACACGTCCTCCAGCGATTGCCGGATCTCGCCGAG
This sequence comes from Gemmatimonadota bacterium, assembly GCA_016649455.1. Lineage (GTDB taxonomy): Bacteria > Gemmatimonadota > Gemmatimonadetes > Palauibacterales > Palauibacteraceae > Carthagonibacter. The sequence continues at coordinate 5,829 of JAENXO010000121.1, forward strand.
CGTGGCGTAGGCCCTGACCGCATCCAGCATCGGCGGAAGCAGGTTGCCATCCCGCTTCGCTGCCGCGGTAAGCGCCTCCAGCGTTGAACGGACCCGCTCTCCGTCACGCTCCTGGCGCAGCTGCCCCAGGCGTCGGCGCTGTGTCTGTCCGGCGGACTCATCGATACGCAGGATCTCCAGGCCGTGAGCTTCGTCGGCCTCTTCGAACGCGTTAACCCCCACGATCAGCCGGTGCCCCGATTCGAGCTCGGCCTGGAACCGGTGTGCGGAACTGGCGATCCGCCCCTGGAAGTACCCGGTCTCGATTCCGGCGACGACTCCTCCGAGCTCATCGATTTCCGCGAATATCAGCTCGGCTTCTGCCTCGAGTTCGTCCGTCAGCTTCTCGATGAAGTACGAGCCGGCGAGCGGGTCGATCGTGTTCGCCACTCCCGTCTCATACGCGAGAATCTGCTGCGTGCGCAGGGCGATGCGCACGGCGTGCTCGGTCGGCAGGGCCAGCGTCTCGTCGAGCGCGTTCGTGTGCAGCGACTGCGTGCCGCCGAGCACGGCCGCCAACCCCTGGTAGGCGACGCGCGCGACGTTGTTGTATGGCTGCTGGGCGGTCAGCGTTACGCCGGCCGTCTGCGCGTGCGTGCGCAGCCTCCAGCTCTCCGGCTGCTTCGCTCCGTATACGTCGCGCATGTGCCGGGCCCAGATCCGCCGTCCGGCGCGGAACTTGGCGATTTCTCCGAAGAAGTCGTTGTGCACGTCCCAGAAGAACGACAGGCGGGGCGCGAATTCGTCCACGTCGAGACCGCGCTCGATCCCCTGTTCCACATACGTGAACCCGTTCTTCAGCGTGTAGGCGAGTTCCTGGCCGGCAGTTGAGCCGGCCTCGCGGATGTGATAACCGCTGATCGAGATCGTGTTGAATCGGGGCGCATGCTCCGCTGACCACTCGAAGATGTCTCCGATGATCTTCAGCGCCGGCTCGGGCGGATAAATCCACGCGTGCTGCGCCATGTACTCCTTGAGGATGTCGTTCTGGATCGTCCCCCGGACCCTGTCGAACGGGACTCCCTGCTTTTCTGCCGTAGCGAGGAGGAAGCAGTACAGCATGATGGCAGGGCCGTTGATCGTCATCGATACGGAAACGCGATCGAGGGGAATCCCTTCGAACAGGGTCTCCATGTCTGCGAGGCTGGAGATCGCCACGCCGCACTTTCCCACTTCGCCCTCGGACATCGGATCGTCCGAGTCGTAGCCCATCAGGGTCGGAAAATCGAACGCCACCGAGAGTCCGGTCTGGCCCCTCTCGAGCAGGAACTTGTAGCGCTCGTTGGTTTCCTCGGCCGTCGCGAAGCCCGAGAACAGCCGCATCGTCCACAGGCGTGTCCGGTACATCGTCTGATACGGACCCCGCGTGAACGGATACTCGCCAGGCAGACCCAGGTCCCGCAGGTACTCGTCGTTCCGGGTGTCCAGCGGCGTGAACAGCGGCCCGATCGGCCTGCCCGAAACGGTGGTGAAGTCCGTGTCGTCACGTTTCGGGGTCGCCTCGTAGCCGGCCGTCCAACTCCTGAGCCTGTCCTCCAGCTCGGCGAGTTCAGCCCTGCGGCGTTCGACCTCCGCCTGCAGCGCTTCCGCCGCCTCGCGATCCAGTACGTGACTCATGCTCGACCTTCCCCTGTTCGTGAACATCCGCCGGCCGAATATACGACAA
>JAENXO010000374.1 GCA_016649455.1 Gemmatimonadota bacterium
CACGGTCTCGAGCAGAACTCCCCCGGGTTCGATCTCCGGGTCGTCGATGTCCCACTGCTCGATCGGCTGGTGTGGTGCGACCATCACGGCTGCTCTTATCGGCATGATCGGACCTCTGGCGAGGGAATTTGCTCCCCGGTGCATGCGGCGGATGCTTTCAAGACGTCCCATGCTTGGTCAATGATACCACCCCGTCGTGCGCTCGTAATCTCCGCCGCAGTGTCAACTGTTCTGCCGGGGACATCAAGCGGACGGGAGGTTCCCACCGCCGACCCCGGTGCCGACCACGTCAACTATGCCCTGGACATGGTCTACGCCGATAACGGGTATGCCAGTTACTCGGTGGCCGACCAGACGACGCAGGGCCTGAGCATCCCCGTATCGATCTGGGTCCGGAACCTGACCGAAGGACGGAAGCTGGGCATTCGCCTTCGACTGACCGGCATCATCGGATTCGCCGACTTCGAAACAGTGCGCGATTTCGATTTCGAAAGCGTGCGCCTTGGAGCCTTGATTCCCGGCTTTGAGCTGATGCTGCCGCTCAGCCAGACGTCGATGCTGCGGCCGTACCTCGACGCCGGGGTCGGCCTGAACGACGCCGGGGTGGAAGACCTGTAGGCATTCGGCGCCGGCCTGCGGACCGAGTTCATCTTTCCGTGGAGGGAATGGGAACTGGGACTCGAACCCAGGGCTCAATTCAGCGTTACTCGCTCCAGCGATGGAATCGCCAACGAAGACATCGCCGGCATCACGGCGAAGATGGACGCACGATATCCGCTATGGTTCCTGATCGGCGGCAAGACCCCTGACGCCGGCATCTACTTCCAGCCCGGCTACTATTCAGAGGGCCTGGAATTCACCTCGGTCACCGGCAAGAAAGACGTTCTCCACTGGCAATTCGAACTTGGAGCAACACTCGGATTCCGCCAGCCCGCTCCGAAGATCTGGTTCGTCCGGGCGACGCGGCTACCGGCGTACTCTCCCGAATCACCCGGGTGAGCTTTCCGTCGGATCGGATCTTGTACACTTTGGTTCGGGCAATGGAGACAGCACTAAACCGGAGCACGCCGTTATTCTGAGAATAGAGAAGTGGGGCCCGGGGCGTCTGATCGGATTCTCGGCGGTCGTATTCCTGCTAGCCAGCCTCGTGGCGATCCTGCCCACGGAGTTGATTCTCGAAAAATCGGTTCAGGTGGATGAGAGCGGGAGAACGGTGTTCGTCTCGTTCGAGGGTCATCCCGAATGCGGCGCCGTCCTCGAATACGTCAACAGTGAGGACCTCGAGGCCGGCGAGGTCATGTCCGGAGATGCCGCGCCGTGCGAGGGTCGCAACCTGATTATCCGAATCGTTCAGGTCGTTCTGGTCCTGTCGCTGTTCGGTTTGTTTTTCTACGTCGCAGGGACATGGCTGGTGGCACAGCAGAAAGATGCTGGAACGCCCGACCCTGCCTAGGACCGGGCGTTGACCGCTGTCTGCTGCGACTGAACTGCAGATCCGAATTCAGCTCCCGCCGGCGGTCTCACGCAGCAAGCTGCGCGCGATCACGAGTCGCTGGATCTGGTTCGTGCCCTCGTAAATCTGGGTGATTTTCGCGTCCCTCATGTACTTCTCGATCGGATAGTCCTTGCAGTATCCGTAGCCCCCGAACAACTGCACACAATCGGTCGTCACCTTCATCGCGACGTCGGTTGCCATGAGTTTGCACATGGCGGAGATCTTGCTGATGTTCTTTCGCCCCGAATCGATTGTGCGCGCGGCTGCGTGCACGAGCTGGCGAGCCGCTTCGATCTGAGTGGTCATGTCCGCGAGCATCCACTGGACTCCCTGGAACGAACTCACGGACTGCCCGAACTGCTCCCTCTCGCGCGTGTATTCGATGGCTAGATCCAGCGCCCCCTGGGCAAGTCCGACAGCTTGCGAGGCGACTCCCGGACGGGCTCTGTCGAGAGTGATCATCGCCTGCTTGAATCCCTGTCCCTCGGTCTCACCGAGCAAGTCGGCGGCCGGAACCCGGCAGTTCTCGAGGTGGATTTCCACGACTGGAACGGCCCGGATTCCCATCTTGTCCTCATGCTTACCGACCCGGTAGCCCGGGTTTCCGTCCTCTACGACGAACGCCGAAATCCCACGCGCCCCTCGCTCCGGATTCGTAACGGCGAACACGGTATTGAATGACGCGACGGAGCCGTTCGTATTCCATTTCTTCTCGCCGTTGATTACGTACTCATCGCCGTCCCGTTCGGCTCGGGTCTGCATCGAGCCCACGTCGGATCCCGCTTCCTTCTCGGACAGCCCGAACGCAATCAACTTCTCACCGGATGCGATCGGAGGCAGCCAGCGCATCTTCTGCTCTTCCGTTCCGGCGACCAGGATCGGGAACGAGCCAAGCGCGTTGACGGCGAATCCGACCCCCATCCCTCCGCAGGCCCGAGAGAATTCTTCGACAACCAGACAGAGATCGAGTACGCCCGCGCCCATGCCGCCGTATTCCTCGGGAATCCAAACTCCCGACAGACCCGCATCGCGGATCGCGTGCTGAACCTCCCACGGGTACGTCTGCTCGACATCGTACTTGGCGGCGACAGGTCTCATGACCGTCTCGGCCAGGTGCCTGGCCCGCTCCCGCAACTCTACCTGTTGGGGTGTATAGAGTTCTTCGATCATGAGTCCGGCGGCCTCAGCTCTCGTCGTGAACGGGTCTGTTGCAGTCCCGGGCGCACTTCCGTCCGAAAGACGCGGGCAAAATCTGCCCTGCCGTCTGCATCGGAATCGATCCTACCCGGTACCAGTGCTGCTGTCGAGCAGAACACGGGAGGATTGCGCCGTAGCCGCGGAACGGCAAGCGCGGCATCCATTGGCCGAACCATTTCAGGAATGATCTGGCTGCGGTTTCACCCGGTCAGCTGTACCCGGAGCGCTCTGTGCTCACCAAGAATCAGTCTGGATAGAATTCCCGGTCTCGGCGTCCACACGCCACCCGCGCTCCTGGAGCGCGGGTGGCGTGTGGTGCCGAAAGGAAGGCCAGACGTCGGTAACCCCGAACTACTACTTCTTGACGGTCTTCTTAGCGGCGGTCTTCTTAGCGGCGGTCTTCTTCACCGGCTTCTTGGCGGCCGGCTTCTTGACGGTCTTCTTGGCGGCCGGCTTCTTGACGGTCTTCTTGGCGGCCGGCTTCTTAGCGGCGGTCTTCTTCACCGGCTTCTTGACGGTCTTCTTAG
>JAENXO010000261.1 GCA_016649455.1 Gemmatimonadota bacterium
AAGCACCTCAGCAGCAGCTCCGGTCGGCTTGCGCCCCAGCAGCCGGGCGGGAAACACGCGCGTGTCGTTGAGCACCAGGACGTCGCCGGGAGCCGGATAGTCGAGGAAGTCAGGAAACCGGCGGTCAGCCAGTGTCCCGGCCGCCCGGTCGAGCACGAGCAGGCGACTGTCGTCCCTGCGGGGTGCCGGCCGCTGCGCGATGAGGCGGGCGGGCAGATCGTAGTCGAATGCCGACGTCCTCAGCCCGGAGTCACTCCCGTCCACCCCGGGTGGCGTCGAATCGGTCTCAGACGTCATCGCTGAACAGAGTCGATTGCGGCCCGCTCTCGTCGGGCAGGGCGTAGCCGAACCGTTCGAATGCGCGCCGGGTCGCCGTGCGCCCCCGGGCAGTGCGTTGCAGATAGCCGGTCTGGATGAGGTAGGGCTCGTAGACTTCCTCCAGCGTCGAAGCATCCTCTCCGACCGCCACGGCCAGCGAGTTCAGCCCGACCGGCCCGCCGTCGAAGTTTTCGATGATCGCCTTGAGGATGCGACTGTCCATCTCGTCGAGTCCGTATTCGTCCACGTTCAGCATCTCGAGGGCGGATCGGGCGGTCGCGTCGTCAATCGTTCCGTCGCCCCGGACTTCTGCGAAGTCCCGGACGCGCCGCAACAGTCGGTTCGCGATGCGGGGCGTGCCACGCGACCGGCGCGCGATCTCGGCGGCTCCGTCTTCGCGCACCGGCACACCGAGGATGGACGCCGATCGGTCGACGATCTGGTGCAGCTCGTCGGCCGGGTAATAGCCGAGGCGCTCCACCACCCCGAATCTCGCCCTCATCGGAGCCGTGAGCAGACCGAAACGGGTCGTGGCGCCGACGAGCGTGAACTTCTCGATCCGCATCGACATGGTCTGGGCGCGCGCCCCGTCACTGAGCCGGATCTCGATCCGATAGTCTTCCATCGCCGGATACAGGTACTCCTCAATCACCGGACGCAGCCTGTGGATCTCGTCGATGAACAGGATGTCCCGGGGTTCGAGATTGGTCAGCAGGCCCGCCAGGTCGCCCGGCTTTTCGAGCACCGGACCGGACGTGACCTTGATGTTCACGCCGAGCTCGTGCGCCATCAGCATGGCCAGGGTGGTCTTCCCCAGTCCGGGCGGCCCGAAGAACAGCGTGTGGTCCAGCGCCTCTTCGCGACCAAGAGCCGCTCGAATGTAAATGTCGAGAGCTTCCTTCAGTTTTTCCTGGCCGACGAACTCGGACAGGCGCGACGGGCGCAGAGACTGCTCCAGCGTCTCCTCGCCGGTCAGCGTCTCGGGTGTCGTCACCTCTATCCGATCCGTCATCTTCCCTCCGGTATTCTCGTCCGGGGCGCGTTAAAGATGGCGCAGCGCAGCACGTACGAGATCCTCGGTGCCCGGAACGCCATCGGCGGATTCACGCCGCGCCACCGCCACGGCGGCCTCCGCCTCCACGGCTGAATACCCGAGCGCCCGCAGCGCTTCCAGCGCGGCGCCCGTCCCGGTCAGCGCCGTTCTGGAGTCGATTCCGTCTTCAGCCGATCCGAGATCGTCCAGCTTGTCGCCGAGCTCGAGGACCAGCCGCTCCGCCGTCTTCTTGCCGACTCCGGTTACGGTCTGCAGCACCGCCGGTTCACGACCCCGAATCGCCCCTACGATCCGGCGTGTCGGCAGAGCGCTGAGTATGGACAGCGCGAGCTTCGGACCGACGCCGGAGGCTGCCTGCAGGCGGAGAAACAGTTCTCGATCCCGGGCTGACGAAAACCCGAACAGCAACAGGGCGTCGTCCCTTACGACCATGGTGGTATGCAGGTCCACCGACTGTCCCGGCGTAGGCAGTTTTTCGAACACGCTGGCCGGCACCAGGATCACGTACCCGACGCCGCCGGCCGTCATCAAGGTGACACGATCGGACTCCACCACCACCAGCTCGCCTCTCACGCGTCCGATCACGGCATCGCCCTCTCTGCTTGCTTCGCCAGCGGCCCGGTTCCAATCAGAATATGACAGATCGCCGCGGCGCACCCGTCGGCGGCGTCACTGGGGCGCGGAGGCTCCGACAGGCCCAGCAGCTTCTGAACCATCCACGCCACCTGTTCTTTCGTCGCCCTGCCGGTTCCGACGATCGCCTTCTTGATCTCCGCGGGCGGATATTCGGCCACCGCCAGACCGCGCCCCGCTCCGGCCAGCAGAGCCACTCCACGAGCGTGCGCGAGGATTACCGCCGTGCGGGCGTTCTCACCGTAAAATACGCCTTCGACCGCGAGACAGTTCGGTGTCGACCTGTCGATCACGGCGGCGATCCCATCGTGAATCTCGAGCAGCCGGTCGGCGAGGTCCGCCCCCCGCGTCGGGCGGATCACGCCGCACTCCACGAGTCGCATCCGGTTGGCCGTCCCCTCGACCACCCCGAACCCGGTGGCGGCCGATCCGGGATCGATGCCGAGAACCCTCACCGGAAAACCAAAGGGACGGGGGGCTGCCCCGTCCCTTCGTCCGACCTGGACCACGATCCGGGAAGCACTCTCATTCGGCTCCCAGGGCAGCGAACGCTTCTTCGTCAACCTCGAAATTCGCCCACAACTTCATCACGTCATCGTGCTCCTCGATATCCTCGATCAGGCGGATGAGCTTCTCCGCTTCTCTCCCTTCCACCTGGATCGTGGTGTTCGGCAGCCAGGCGAGTTCCGCCTCGGACACCTCGATTCCATCGGCGCGAAGCGCGTCCTGCACAACGTGGAAGTCACCAACCGCGGTCGTCAGAACGTGCGTTCCGTCCTCGGTGGCGAGGTCCTCGACCCCTGCCGCTATCGCGGACTCGAACACCGGTTCTTCCGCGAAGCGCTCAGCATCGACGTAGATCTGTCCCTTTCGCTCGAACATCCAGGCCACGGAGCCCGTCTGTCCGAGATTGCCGCCGGACTTCTCGATTCGGTGCCTCAGCTCCGCCACTGTACGGTTCGTGTTGTCCGAGACGCACTCCATCAGGAGAGCCACGCCACCCGGCCCATACCCTTCGTAGGTGGTCTCTTCGAAACTCATTCCCGGCAGCTCGCCGGTACCACGCTGGATCGCCCGGTCAATGTTCGCCGCCGGCATGTTTACGGCTTTCGCGGTGGCGATCGCGGTGCGCAGCCGGGAATTGAAATTCGGGTCGCCGCCACCGAGGCGAGCGGCGACCGCGATCTCCCGGCCCATTTTGCCGAATGTCCGACCCCGGGCAGCGTCCGTCACCGCCTTGGAGCGCTTGATCTGCGCCCACTTGCTGTGTCCTGCCAAACCCGTCTCTCCCGTCATTCGTTCTGCCCACCCCTGCTGACCGTGGATCCCGGCGGAATCCACGGTCGGCAGGGCGGAGGCGAATCAGTGTCCTTCTTCCTCTTTCCGGGCTTCGGCGTCCGCGACGATCTTCTGCGTGACGTCGTTCGGAACGGGCTCATATCCGTGGATCTCGCGCGAGTGCAGGCCCTTCCCCTGGGTCAGCGACCGGAGCGAGGTCGAGTACTTGTAGAGCTCGGCCAGCGGGACCAGCGCTTTCACTTCCTGCCAGTGCCCGTCCGCATCCATGCCGAGGATCCGGCCGCGGCGCTGGTTCAGGTCACCGATCACCTCGCCCATGTAGTCTTCCGGCACCCGGACCGTAACGGTCATGATCGGCTCGAGGAGGATCGGCTTCGCCTCCTTCGCCACCTTCCGGAACGCCATCGAGCCGGCGACCTTGAACGCCATCTCGGAGCTGTCGACCGAATGGTGGGACCCGTCGTAGCATTCCACCTCGAAATCAACGACCGGATACCCGGCGATTACTCCCCGCGCCGATGCTTCCCTGACCCCCTTGTCGACAGCTGGAACGAACTTTCCGGGAATCGATCCGCCGACGATCTTCTTGATGAACTCGTAACCTTCTCCGCGAGCCCGGGGTCGAATCCTCAGCCAACAATCCCCGAACTGCCCCCGACCGCCCGTCTGTTTCTTGTACCGTCCCTGCCCCTCGGCAGACCGGGTGATCGTCTCGCGGTACGGGATCCGGGGTGGCTCTGTTTCGACCTTTACCCCGTACTTCCGGGACAATCGCTCCATCGCGATGTTCAGGTGCAATTCGCCAAGCCCGCGGGCGATCGTCTGGCCGAGCTCCGGCTCGAAGCTCGCGGAGAATGTCGGATCCTCCTCGTGCAGCTTGGTCAGACCGTTGGAAAGCTTGTCTTCTTCCCCACGCGAAGCAGGCTGGATGGCGATCGAAATGTCGGCTTTGGGCCAGTTGATCCCGGGCAGTATGAGCCCCTTGCCCTCGGTGCTCAGCGTGTCGCCCGTGTGCGTGTCTTTCAGCTTGGCCACGACGCCGATATCCCCGGCATGCAGCCGTTCGACCTCATCACGCGTCGTGGCGTCCGGAATTCCGAGGTGTGCGATCCGTTCATTGGACCCGCGCGCGGCGTTGTCGACCGTCGCACCGCTCTCCGCTACGCCGGTGAACACTCGGAAGAAGCTCAACTCACCGACCCGGGGCTCCTGGGTGGTCTTGAACACGAGGGCCGTCATGGGAGATCCGTCGACGGGCTCCAACTCCACGGCATTGCCCCGTGAGTCCTCGACCTCGACGACTCCGAT
>JAENXO010000132.1 GCA_016649455.1 Gemmatimonadota bacterium
CCGTATTCGCCGCCGCGATGTCGACTCTCTCGTCCTCCATGAGTTCCCTGGCGTCGGCCTCGACGTTCGATTTCGGCCGGCGGCTGAGGGCCACCGATGCCACCCCTCTGCGCGCATCGCGCATTCTGACGGCGGTGTGGGCCGCGGCCCTGGCCGTCGTCGCCATGATAGCGCGCAGCTGGGGCCTTGTCCTGGAGACCGGACTCACGATCACGTCGATCACATTCGGGCCCGTTCTGGGGGTGTTCGCGCTCGCGGTTGCCGGAAGACAGCTTCAACAGTCGGCGGTCCTGACCGCGATGGGGGTCGGGCTGGCTGCAGCCGCCTCTGCACACCTGTTCACGCCGCTCGCCTGGACCTGGCTCACACCGCTCGGTGCTGCTGTGACCCTGCTTCTTGGCTGGGTGCTCAGTCGGCCCTCGGGGGGACGTGAGGCGGCGCCCCAACCTCCTGTCCAGCTGTTACATAAAGGCCCTTGACAAGATCCCGATACATGGGTTTGGGCCTGTCCGGGATCGCCGTCTGAAACGGCCTCCTCGCCGGCTGAGCGCCTCACCTCGATCCGTTCTCTATCCTGCCTGACTCTGATCCGATCTTTATCCTCGTTCGTGTCTCACAGACCATCCTCGGGCGTTGAAAAACCGATGTTATATTCGGGGTATGTTCGGTATGTGTCGGATCTACTGAAGAGATGACTCCGGAGGTTACATCGATGGTCCAGTTCGCAGCCCAGATCGCTGCCGGTTTCGACGAAGGTCTCTATGCCCCGCCCGTCAGGGACCGGTTCCGCGGGCTCCGCTTGCTTCGGCTCTGCGAGAGCGCGCCGGTCTATGACGTCAATGACGAGCCCGAGGCCTCTCCCGAGTCCGACCCATGGAGCGATATCGACGAGATCGAGGAGCTCGAAGAGGAGATCGTGGTGCTGTCCGCGCACCTCCATGCGGGCGAGCACCGGCTGCTGGTCCTGGTGGCCGAGTACGACCGCAGGCGGGGCTGGGAGCTCGGCGGGCACCGCACCTGCGCCCATTGGCTCGCCTTTCGTACCGGTATCGACCTGGGTGCGGCACGGGAGAAGGTGCGCGCAGCCCGGGCGCTGACGGAGTTGCCCGGGACGAGCGCCGCGATGCGCCGTGGCGAACTGTCGTTCTCGATGGTCAGGGCACTGACCCGGGTGGCGACACCCGAGAACGAGGCTGACCTGCTGGAGCTGGCCTGCGGCTGCACGGCGGCCCAGCTCGAGCGGATCGTGCGCGGCTTCCGGCTCGGGAGCCGGCAGGACGAGGCGGTGCGGGAGCAGGCGCGGCACGACAGCCGGGAGTTCTCCGTGTTCCCCGACGAGGAGGGGGTGTACGTCGTGCGGGGCCGGCTGACCCCCGAGATCGGGGCGCTGCTCATGCGGGCGGTCGAGGCGGCGGGCGATGCGCTGTACCGGGAGCGGGGGTTCGCAGTGATGACCGAAAACGGTTCCGCGGAACCGTCCCGGCAGGCGTCGGCACAGCGACGAGCCGACGCGATCGGGCTCGTGGCGGAGCGGGCGCTGGCGGCGGGGTTCGGAGGGAGCGAGGTCGGAACAGAGGGGACACTGTCCCAGACCGACGACGCACTCGACCCGGAACAGGACCTGAAAAACGGTTCCGCGGAACCGTCGCGGCGTATCCCAGTGAGCGGCACCCGCGCCGAGCGCTACCAGGTGCTGCTGCACGTGGACGCCGAGACGCTGTCGGAAGAGGGCGGGCTCGGCCGCTCGGAGTTCGAGGATGGCACACGCGTTTCCGCGGAAACGTCACGCCGGATCGCGTGTGACGCCTCGGTGGTCCCGATCCGGCATGGAAATGGCGCGAATGACCTCGATGTGGGCCGGAAGACCCGCACGATCTCACCCGCCCAGCGCCGTGCGCTCGAGGCCCGGGACCGTGGCTGCCGGTTCCCGGGCTGCGGGCTGCGGTTTACCGACGCACACCACGTGAAGCACTGGGCCGATGGCGGGGAGACTGCGCTGGGCAACCTGGTGCTGCTGTGTTCCTACCATCACCGGCTGGTGCACGAAGAGAACTGGAAGGTCGAGTGGTGGGGCGCGGGACGGCCGGCGTTCATCGATCCGCGCGGGCAGAAGCACTTCAACCCGCGCAGACCGGCGCCAGCGCTGCTACCGTCCGATGAGGACCCCGTGGAAGCGCTCATCCAGGACACCCGGAGCCGCGGGGCAGACCCCGACTTCTACACCGCTGGAGCCCGCTGGAAGCGCGAGGACGACATCCCGAGGGAGATCTACTTCCGGGCGCTAGAGGGCCAGGGGTGAGGGCCAGGGACCCCGGAGTTCTTTCGCCCGCTCAAGTACCCCGTCCAGCATCTCCCACACGGCCTGTCGTGGCTGTACCGGGTTGCCCCCTCGATCGACGACGACCCGTGGGACCAGGCGGCCGAGGCGGAGATCAACAAGCGGTTCGCAGGGCGGTGAGGCGGGGCGCCCGGCCGAGGTCATGCGCTGGATAAAGCCCGCAAAGTGAAGCGCCCGGCCGGAGCCGGGCGCCACCAGGACCGAGCATCCTCCTCGCCTCAGGTCATTTGATTACGATCGTCTCGTGCGTCCAGCCATTCTCCGAAGTGTTCTTCTGCCGTTCCCGGTATTGATACTCGTTGCCAAGATGGTCGTATACGGTACCATGCCCAGTCATCTGCATGGAAAACCTGTGCGCCTGCCAGTTGTCCACAGCGACCATGTCATGGGTCCCCTTGTACAGCCAGTTCTCGGCCCTGAACGCGCAACACGCCTCCAAGCTGGTGCACGCGGCGTTCAAGTCGGACAGGTCATAGATGAAGATCGGTTCGTCGTACGCCTGGTTCTTGTAGAACTCGCCACTTTCGTTCTCGACCAGTTGCGTTTCCCACGCGATAAAGTCGGAACCTCCACCGCAGAAGAAAATGTCATCGCCTTGATAGTGCGCTGCCAGGAGGTCCTCTACGGGGTCGTTGGTGCCGCACCACCAGCAGTCCTCATAATACAGCCGAGATACGCCTGACTTTCCTGCGTTTTCCGGTCCGTTCATGTAGTTGAGAGCCGGAGTTTCGACGGCCGCTTCGGTCTCCGGCTGAACGAGCTGCTGATCACAGCTTACGACCACGAACGCCATGAGTGAGAGAAGAAGGGGGATTCGCATACGCATAAGATACCTCCAGTGCGCTGCGGCCTCCTGGGGCCAGGAGAGGTCGCAATGACACAACGCGACCTGCGCGGCGGTGGTAACGCCGTGCGGTCTTCTCGGGTGGGGGCCGTCTATGTGGACCAGGCGGGCCTCGGAAAGACCGCCGTGTGCACATTATGCGGCAAAGTCCATTCCGACATCCGATACTGTTCCAAGCTGGAGGGAATCGTTGGGTGAGAAACGACTTGACGCTCATTGCCACGGGATGTGTTGCGCTGGCGCAACCGACATTTCGTCGGATCACGGGTCAGATTGTCAGGTCCTGCGGTGAGGGAAAGCGCCCGGCAGGCCGCCGCAGGCATTCGAGCCTTGGCTAGACTTACCGGCCGCTTCGCTCGGACCTGAACGACTGACAGACTACGTCAGCGCGTCACATGCCATGTCGTCCACCATCCCCAGGTTCTTGCCAGCTACGAACACGATCTCTATCGGCTCCCAGAACTCGTTGAGCTTGAACACGAGGTGTCCGATGTTGATCTCGGTTCGATCCAGATTTCCCGACGCTGCGGAGCGTCCCGTAACCGCCATGTACAACTGTCCGTCCTTCATGTACGCATGGTCCGGACCCACGTCCAGGTAGTGGAACGTATCACCGGCCGCGTTCGTGTAGAGGTGCTGAAAGTGGAACACGGCCACCTCGACATTGACCGCGCCCTTCTTAGGCATGAACTGTCCCCAGCCCCACGCGTGATAGTCGAGGATCTCTCCGCCGCTGCACTCGAAGGGAAAGCTGAAGTCCCATTCAGCAACGAACTTGTTGGCGTTGCTCTTGGGAGCGAACAGCGGGGTCGCTGCCGCCTCATCGGCCTGCGGCCCAACGGGCTGCTGATCGCAACTCACAGCCACGAACAGTGCGAGAAGTACGACGAGTGGGATACGCCAGCGCATGAGATACCTCCTGTGCGCTGCGGCCTTCCACGGGGGAATGAGAGGTCGCAATGAACCAACGCGACCGGTACGTCAGGGGGACAGCGTCCGATCCTGCTTAGTGGGGCCGATCTGTGGTAACGAAGCCAACCCCCGGGTAGGATCATCAAAGTGAAGATTGTTGGCCTCTGTAGTCAAAAAACTAGGTTTCGACTTCCGCCACGTCAAATTGGGCGAACGACCTCAGCCCGCGGCTCTCACCTCCCTCGCCCGCTCCCACACCCCGTCCAGCATCTCGCGCGTCAGCCGGCCCGTGAACGTGTTCTGCTGGCTCGGGTGGTAGGAGCCGAGCAGGAGTAAGCGATCCGCCCCCGCCGAGGCCGATCCCGACGCATCCACGACCGCCTCCGCCCGGTGTCCGAACTTCGGCCTCGGCCGGGGAATGACGCAGCCGAGATTCCCGAGCGCCCGAAGCGTATTCGTCCAGGCGAACCCGCCCAGCGTCACGACAACCCGCACCGACGGCAGCAGGGAGATCTCCCTCTCCAGCCACGGCAGACATGCGTCCCGCTCGGAGGTCGCGGGTCGATTCCCCGGCGGAGCGCAGCGCACGACCGCCGTGATCCAGGCGCCGCTCATAGCGAGACCGTCGTCACGGGCCTCGGACGACGGCTGCGATGCCAACCCCGCCGCGTGCAGCGAACCGTACAGCCAGTCGCCGGAGCGGTCCCCGGTGAACATCCGACCGGTCCGGTTGGCGCCGTGCGCCCCGGGTGCGAGACCCACGATCAGCAACCAGGCGTCCGGGTCCCCGAAGCTCGGAACGGGCCGGCCCCAGTACTCTTCATCGGCGTAGGCGGCGCGCTTCGTCCGGGCGACCTCCTCTCGCCACGTGACGAGCCGGGGGCAGCGTCGGCAGGTGACGACCTCGCTCTCGAGCGCCGCGAGAGCCTGTGCGCGGCGGTCCGACCCGGGTGGGACCGTACCACTCACTCGGGCCGCAGCTCCACGTCGAGCGACTCCTTCGGGGCATCGAGCACGACCGAAGTGTTCGTGCCCTCGATCCCCGGCAGGCTGAGCATGCTCTTGATCTCCCGGTTCATCTCGGTCTCGTTGGCGAACCGGCCGATCACCAGCACGTCGAATTCCCCGGTGATCTCATAGACGTGGGTCAGACTCGGGTGCTCGGTGAGCGACTTCACGATTCTCGGCAGCGCATCGCCCCGCGCCTTGATCCGGGTCACGGCGACGAGGCCGAGTCCCAGCTCGCCATAATCGAGCAGGGCGCGGTATCCCCTGATCGCGCCCCGTTTCTCGAGGTCCCGGATTCGGGCTCCGACGGTGCTGGCTGCCACGCCGAGCGCGTCGGCAAGCTGTCGGTTCGAACGGCGCGCATTGATCTGCAACTCCCGCAGGAGCCGGATATCCAGGTCGCGGTAGGTCACGTTTCTTCTCCGGGTGGTTCAGCCGTCGGCCGTCACATCGCCCTGTGACGATAGCGCCGGAGGCTGCATGGTTGCGAGAGTGACCCTGGCGGAGTCGTTTCCGGATCGTCGAGTTGTACGGTTTTCCTCTTGCCCGACCGGGAGTGAAACGGATGCGGCTGGTGTCCCTCGCGGCGGTGTCGCTCGGTTTCGCCTCGCTCTTCGCTGCGGCCCTCGTAGCTCCCGGGACGACCTTCGCCCAGTCCACGGCCCCCGATTCCGCCACCGGTATCCAGTGGTTCCCCAACCGCTGGGTCATCGCGGCATTGATCGCGGCGCCGCGTGAGATCCGGCTCGCTGGCGGCCTGTACAGCGCCGAGCGGGACCTCGACTTCGAGCCGGATGGATCCACCCTCGAGTCCGAAATCTCACTCGGCTACCGGATCCCGGTGGTTCGCCTGCTGGACGGCGGCGCAGAGGGTGTCGACCTCGACCTCGGGTTCGAGGTCGGTATCTGGTCGCGGTTCAACATGGAGACCGATGAGCGGGACCTGATCGGCTCCGACTATCGCGTCGGGTTTCCGATGTCGGTGCGGTACCGCTTCCTCGAGGGCCGCCTCACGTTTCATCACTCGAGCTCGCACCTCGGGGACGACTTCATCAAACGGAACGGAGTCTGGGTGTACCAGGTGTCCCGCGAGGCGCTCGAGCTGATTCTCGCCGTGCGGCCAATCGAGCCCATCCGGCTGTACGGCGGCGGCGATCTGAACGTGGGTCGGGGGTTCGACTACGCGGTCGATGACGACTTCCGCGGCAAACAGTTCACGACCGTCGAGCAGTGGGTGCTGCGATTCGGCGCCGAGTACGACCCGAGCTGGGTGAAGCAGGGATCCGTGCAGCCGTTCCTCGGGGCGAATTTCGAGACCACGGACTGGACTCAGCGACTCGCCACGACCGTCCGCGGCGGAGTCGCGTTCCGGATCAACTCGATCCGCATTCTGCTCGACGCGCAGTACCGTGACGGGCCTTCCGCCATGGGCCAGTTCCGGCTCGATCCGGATGGCTTCGAGGACCTGGACGAGGAAAGGCCGTTCCGGGGCGTCGACGAGCAAATGTTCGGGGTCGGCCTCGAGGTCCAGATCGGCGGACTGGTGGCGCCGGGACCGGCCGAATCCTGATCAAGCCGGTCCCGATCATCCCCGCCTCACCGCCTACTGCTACTGCTCCAGGATCTCGAGCAGCAGCGCCTTCGCCCGCGCGTCGTCCGACTGTCCGACCCAGAACACCGCGTTCTGCTTGAGCTCAGGATCGGTCTCCGTGCGTGCGATCTCGAGCAGCACATCGAACGCCGCCGGGTCCTCGCTCTGGGTGAGCGCGAACATCACCTGCTCCTTCATCTCCTGCGTCTCGGCGTCACTGTAGATCTCGCCGAGCCGTGCCGGCGTCAGGCTTCCGTTTCGAGCCGCCGCGAACAACGCCATCTCGCGAATCTCGGGATCCTCGTTCGGATCCGAGGCGACCGAATACAGGAAGTCTTCGTTCACCGCGTTCGGAGTCTGCGACAGGGCGAACAGAGCCGCCTCCCGCGCGTCCGTTTCTTCCTTCGGCAGTGTCCGGAACAACTCCTCCAGGTACCGGGCGTTCTCGGCGGACGGCTGCATTGCCAGGCCGTGAATCGCCA
>JAENXO010000089.1 GCA_016649455.1 Gemmatimonadota bacterium
CCGCTCCGCCTGGACGAGACGTCCCTCCGCGAGGTCCACCGCGGCGATCAAGTCATTGGCACGTCTTCGAAATTCCGACTTGTCGGTGCGCGCCAGTTCGTCCGCCAGTTCCCGCGCCCTTTCGTAGTCCCAGTCGGCGGCAGCGAACCGGGCCCGCCAGTCTACCAACTCCGGATTGTCCGGCAGGACCTCCTCGAACTGATCCATCACCGCGTACGCCGAGTCGCGTTGTCCAAGAAAATGGAGCCCGGCGGCGAGATTGATATAGGCGTTCGGGGTATAGGGATCTTCAGCGATCGCCCGTTCGAGATACTCGATCGACAGGTCCAACTTCCCCTGGTCCGCATACTGGAGAGCGACGTTGTTCAGGGCCCAGGCGTCATCGGGATACTGTTCGAGCAGCGTCCGATAGGCCGTGATCGCGGCGTCGTTGTCGAGGGTCACATATCCGTGATACGTCCCGATCGTCATGTACCGTTCGCGATCCGTGAGCAGGTCCCGCAGTTCGTAGGCGCGGGTCGCCGCTTCCTTTCTCGCGTTGACATCGTCGTACTCCGTGACGGCGAGCTTCCGCCACGCCATCGCGAACTTCGGATCCAGCTCCACCGACTCAGCCAGCAGGGCCTTACCGAGATCGACGTCTCCGGCATCGATCGCCTTGAGGGCCTGGGAGTACTTGCGCAGCGCTTCCAGCGATGTCGTGGTCGCCCGGTCCAGAGGCGTGCTGGCTCGGATCGAGCCGAGCGATTCACCCAGCCGCTCGCGCATCCGACGCGACAGCTGATCGATGGACTCCATCACCTTGCTGGAATCCGACGCCGTTTCCCGCAGGTTGATCAGTTCCTCGCCGCTCTCCGCCGCCACGAGCCTGGCGGAAACGACGTAGCTTCCGCCGGCCCGAGCCACGTCGCCGGCGACGATCGCCTTGAGGCCCTCCCGGATCGCCGCTTCCCGGGCAAGTTCCTCGTCGAGCCGCGAATCCGGGTCCACTTCCATCCGCTCGAGCACGGTGCGGAGAAAGTTCAGGTCCGCGACGTTGATCGTGGTTGACTGCGACAGGTCTACGCGGAACGCCATCGTCGCGACCTCGGCCATCGTGGAGTCGCCCGAGAAATCTGCGAGGATCACCTTTTCGCCGTCGTCGATGACTCCCTTTGCGACGAGCGTGCCGGCGCCACCGATCCCCTGGTCGCGGGCGTACGACCACCCACCCATCACGACCGCAAACAGGACCGCCGCCCCAACGCCCCCGATGATCGCGTTGCGCCAGGTGAACAGCTTGTGGGAAGCAGTCTCCGGGCTGCTTGCGGCGGCCGGCGCTGCCGCCGACTGAGCTGTGTCGACCGGCGCGCTCGAGACAGGGTTCTCGGCGGAAGAAGAACCCCTTGAAGATGGCGCGACGGGTCCGCGATGCTGCAGAAACGCCGTCGCGATCACGACCGGCATCCCAATCAGCAGCAGCACGAGCGCAAAGGACGGAACCCAGTCCGGCAGTCCTGCGCTCTCGGTGAGCTGGTCCACGACCTGGAGCACGAGCCACGAGCCCGCCAGGTAGATCCCGATCACCTGCCACAGGGACCGCCGGTGCATCTCGTGGAAGATCTTGTTCATCCGCGCTCCCTCAGGATTTCTTCGAGTCGAGTCTGCGCCACCTGCACGCGCGGCTGCAGCTCGGAGTCCGCGTTCGCCCACAATTCGACGAACCGGGCGTAGTATACGGCCGCCATCTCCAGATCACCGGCCTCGTCGTACAGTTGACCGAGGCGCTCGAGCGTGGGACCGCGGTTTTCGTTGTCCCACGCGGCGTGGGCGACATCTGCGGTTTCGAGATATCTCTCGTAGTAGACGGCGGCTGAATCGGGCATGCCGAGCGCATCGAAGATCTTCGCGGCCTCTGTGATTCCACACAGACCGCAGTTTGCGGGCTCCAGTTGCCGGACCAGTTTCAGTGCGTCCTCGTATTCCCCTTCCGACATCAGGAGATACAGGTCATGGCTACGTAGCGCATTCCTGACGCCCAGCCCCGAACGGTACTCCAGTGGGACCTCCGCTTCCCATTGCGCGAGCAACGCCTCCGATTTCTGCCGGGCCCCGGCGCGTGCGTACCATGTCGCCAACCAGACATACGGACGGTTGAGCGGATCCTTTTCCGCCAGGCGTTCGGATTCGAGAATCGCGTCGAGGGTGGCAATCGCGGCTGCCGAATCGCCCCGCACGTCGAGGTTGATGTCGAACAGCTGCATCTGGCCCCCGGAGGTGAAATCGCGATCTGCCCTGATCGTCTCCTCCCGAGACGTCGCCCAGAGTCGTTCCGCCTCGGCCAGGTTGCCGCGAATCGCCGCGATGTGGCCCAACTGAAGCGTGCCCACCCCCGCCCAGAGCGGGTCCGACGACTCGTCCCGCAGCCTCCGGGCCCAACCTTCGGCCGCTTCCCACTCCTCCCTGTTGGCCTCGAGAGCATAGTGGAAGTTGAAGCTGCGCTCGTTCCCGGGAGCGATGCGATCTCCGATCGCGAGCGTCGCCTGTGCGTCGTCCAGCCTTCCCTGCTGGATCTGCGTAAAGGCCACGTTCGTGATCGACTTGATGGTCGAATCGACGGCCACGGACTTCGCTACCCAGTGCTCCGCCTCCTCCCACTCTCCGATCTCCACGTACGACGCGCCCAGGTTGTTCAGGGCCCAGGAATCGTTTGGATCCAGGTCCACCATGCGCTCAAATACGGAAATCGCCTTCCGCGGATCGTCTTCCACGTCATAGTAGTACTGCGCTTCCGCCAGCAGGCGCTCGCGCTCGGTCAGGCGGTCCCGGTGCCTGTAGGCATTCTCGAGCGCCTCGATCTCGCGGGCGCGGTCCCCGACCGTCTCCACGCCCAGCTTGCGCCAGGCCATCGCGAAGCCGCTGTCAATCGCGACGGCTTCCTCGAGCAGGTCAACGGCCAGTTCGTGATCGGTCCCGGCCGCGAACAACTCGAGTGCGCGCGAGTACTTCTCGAGCGCTTCCAGCGAGCCCGTGGTCACGTACTCCAGCGGTTCGTCCGCGCGCATGTTCGTGTACGAGTCGCCGATCTTCTCACGCATCTTTCCTGACAGCCTGTCGATTGCCGGGATGATTTCGTTGGCATTGGCGGCTGTTTCGCGCAACGACGCCAGGGTTTCCTTGCTGCGGGCATCCGCGAGCCGCGCCGTGAGAACGTATCCGTCGCCAACGGAGGTCAGTTCACCCTCGATCACGGCCGGGTAGCCCTCGCGCACCGCCAATTCTCGCGCAACCTCGGCGGTGAGCGCCTGGCCCTCCGGCAGCTCCATGCGGGCCAGCGCTTCGTCGAGCGTGGCGGGCTCGACGAGCTTCACCAGTTCCGACTGCGACAGGTCCACTCGGAACGCCTGGGTCGCGGCGCGGGCCATGGACGGATCGTCTCCCACGAAATCGGCCACCACGATTTCGGCTCGTTCCTCCAGCAGGCCGCTCGCCACGAGCGACCCGACCGGGCCGATCCCACTGTTCCGCATGTACATGAAGCCGCCCGTGACCACGGCCAGCAGCACGAAGGCGAGGCCCCCGCCGAGCAGGGCGTTCTTCCAGGTGAACAACCTGCGACTTCCCTCTCCAATCGTCGCGGGCCCTGCCCCGTGGCTTGACCCGGCACCCGCGGGCGCCTGTCCGGGCGCAGCGTCCGAGCCGGGAACCCGCCTTCCCTGCACCATCGCCGTGGCCACGATGATCGGAAGCCCGACCAGCAGAAGCAGCAGCGCGAACGGGAACACCCAGTCGGGCAACCCGAGGTTGTCCTTCACGACGTCCACCACCTGGAGCACCACCCAGGAGGCAGCCGCGTACACCGCGAGGATCTGCCACAGAGACCGGTTCTTCATCCGCGCTCCCTGACGATTTCTTCGAGTCGAGCCTGCGCCGCCTGGACCCGTGGCTGCAGCTCGGGATCGGCCTCCTCCCACAGCTCGACGAAGGCGGCGTAGTAGCCGGCGGCCTGCTCAAGGTCGCCCAGCTCGTCGTACAGCTGCCCGAGTCGCTCGAGCGTCCAGGCGCGCCACGTGCCATCGGTGTAAGTCCGCCAGTTCTGTCTCGGCGCGAGGTAGCTTTCGTAATACACGACCGCCGAGTCCGGCTGGCCCGCCTGGTCGAAGGCCGTTCCGACGGACAGGTCGATACAGATATCGCAGCCGTATCCACGATCAGATGTGCGGAGCACGGGGATCGCCTCAGCATACCGGCCCTCGGCCACGTCGATCCATGCCTCGGCTTCGGCCAGCCCGACCCGCTTCCGCTCGGCCAGCGGACCCAGCTGCTCCCGTTGCTCCGCCAGCAGCGTACGCGCCGCATTCGTATCGCCCGCCTGGGCGAACAGGGATGCGGCCCACGCAGTCGGACGATCCAGCGGAGGGATCTCCTCCAGCGGGAACCGATCCAGCGCCGCATCGACCCTACGAACCGTGGATTCCGGATTCCCCAGCGCCAGGTCCAGTTCGGCGCGTGACAGCAGATCCTGCAGGGCTCGAGCCGGGTTGCTACCCTCTCCCTCGTCGCCTGCAGCGACCGCCGCGGCCAGCGATGCCTCTGCTCGGGCGATTCGACCCTCTTCCACGTCGAACAGCCAGTCTGTCCCGTACGTGCGCTCCAGCCAGTACGGGTCGGGGCTCTCGGACTCCCTGAGCACCCGGTTCAGCCGCCTCGCTTCTTCCTTGTTTCCGCGCAAGCTCTCGAAGTGAACCTGGTAGAACTTCCAGCTCGGGTTGTTGGGTTCGAGTTCGCGGGAAAGGGCGAGCCACTCGTCGGCTTCTTCGAGGCGGCCCATGTTGGCGTATACCACGCCGACGTTGCTCGCGGTCAGACCCTCGGGCCGCATCTCGTGCGCCTGTCGATACTGCTTCAGGGCCTTCTCCCAGTCGCGCTGGAAGTAGTAAATGACGCCGATATTGTTGACCGCGGACATCAACTCCGGATCGATCCTCAATACGTTCTCGTATGCTGCAATCGCCTGGGACTCGTCCTCCTCGATGTCGAGGTGGTAGGACGCGGATACGAGCCATTTCTCACGTTCGGTTAGCCGGTCCCGGTACTCGTAGGCCTTCGAATGGGCCCAGTACTGGCGCGACCAGTCGTCGAACTTGTTCTGCAGGAAGATCCCGATTCCGCGATACGCCATCGCGAACGTGCTGTCGATCGCGATCGCCTCTTCGAGGAAGTCGATCGCGGCGTCCAGATTGCCCTCGCGACGCTGAATGCCCGCTTCCGTGTACTTCCGCAGCGCCTCGAGCGAGCTGGTACTGACCTGCGCCAGTGCCGGGCTCTCCCGCATGCTCGTGTAGGATTCGCCGATCTGCTCACGCAGGTTCCGAGACAGCTTGTCGATCGCCTCGATGATCTTGCTGGAGTCGGCGGCCGTAACTCGAGCGTTGCCGAGCAGGTCCCCGCCCGGAGAGACGAGGTGAGCCGTGATCACGTACGAGCCACCGCCGGACAGTATTTCGCCTCCGACCACTGCGGCGATTCCTTCTCGCTCCGCGATCTCGCGCGCCGTGGCTTCGTCGACCCGGGTGCCCTCGGGCAGCTGCATGCGTTTCAGGGCGCCTTCGACGGTGCGGGGATTCACGAGCCGGACGATGTTCGACTGCGAGAGGTCCACGCGGAGGGCCTCCGAGGCCATCCGGCCCAGCATGTCGTCTTCGGCCTCGAAGTCGGCCACCATGATCTCGGACCGCTCGTCGATCAGTCCCTTGGCGACGAGCGAACCCACCGGGCCGATTCCGCTGTTGCGCATGTACATGAACCCGGAGGTGACGATCGCCAGGAGCACGAGCGCCAGGCCGCCGCCCAGGAGAGAGTTCTTCCAGGTCAACAGCTTGTGATGGACGGCTGGCTCGGGAATGGTGGACAGCTCGTCGTCAAGTTCTGATCCGGCAGCAGCCCCGGTCGCCGCCGGCGCGGGTCGGCTCTGAACGAGCGCCGTTGCCACGATGATCGGCAGCCCGATCAGGAGCAGCAGCAGAGCGAACGGGAACACCCAGTCGGGCAGTCCCATGTTGTCCTTTACGACATCCACGACCTGGAGCACGACCCACGAAGCGCCGACGTACAGCGCGAGGACCTGCCACAGGGACCGGCCGGAAGTCTCGAGAAGCTGCTTCATCCGCGCTCCCGCACGATCTCTTCGAGTCGGTCCTGCGCTGCCTTCACGCGCGGCTGCAGCACCGGGTCCGCGTCGGCCCACAGCTCGACGAACGCCGCGTAATGCAGCGCCGCGTTCTCGAGGTCACCGCGCTCGTCGTACAGCTGACCGAGGCGCTCGTGCGTCGGGCCGAGCCGGTTGTCGTCGACGAACAGCCGGAAGTTGGACGGAGTCTCGAGGTACAGTTCGTAGTACGCCACTGCCGAGTCCGCCCGGCCGGCCTCGTCGAACAGCCTGGCATCCCGCTGGTAGCGGCAGGGAACGCACGCTTCCGGGGGCAGGGTCCTCAACTCCTCCAGCGCCTCCAGCGGCCGCCCCTCGGCCCGGGCGATGCGAGCTCTGTCCTCCGCACGGTACTTCTCCCACCACGGAAGCAGGCGCTCGGGAACTTCGCTCCAGGTTCGTTCGATGTACTCCTGACCGCGCTCGATCTCACCCGCTCTTATGAGGAATCCCCCGATACGTCCCCACGGCCTGTCGAGCGGCGCGATCGACTCGGGGTCGATCCGCAGGAGCGCGTCCTCGAATTCCGCAAGCGCCGCGGCGGTGTCTCCGTAGTATTCCAACTGCAGGTTGGCGAGGCTGAGCAATCCGCCGAACGCGTTCTCCGGCGCCCCGCGGGCCAGGTTCTGCTCCACCGTCCGCTCGATGTGGTCCGCCGCGTTGTCGAGCCGTCCGTGCAGGAGCTCGAACGCCCCCAGGCTTCCCTCCGCCCACACCGAGGCACCCCGGTTCGGGAATTCTGCCTGGACCTGCTCCGCAACCGCCCGCGCTCTCGCCTCGTCGCCCACCATCCACAGGTAGCTCGCGTACCACATGTCCCAGGTGGCATTCGGCGGGAAAGAATCCAGCCCGGCATAGGCTTCCGCGGCTGCCTCGAGATTCCCGAGATTGGCATTCGCGACCGCCACGTTCGCGAGGTGAAGCGAAACGTCGGGCGCCGCTTCGTGCGACTTCTGGTACCAGATCAGCGCGTTCTCGAAGTCGACCATCTGCCAGTAGGCGAATCCGATGTTGTTCAGCGCCTGTGCATCGTCAGGATCCAGGCGCAACATGGATTCATACGCCTGGATCACCTGTCCGTAGTCCTCGGTGATATCGGCGTGATACGAGGCCTCGACCAGGTACTTCTCGCGCTCGGACAGCCTGTCGCGGTGCCGATAGGCGGCCTCCGTCGCGTTGATCTGCTGGTCCCAGCTACCGTTGATGTTGTCCACAATCGTCGACAGGTCCCGCCAGGCGAGCGCGAACGTGGAATCGATCTCTACCGCCTCCTCGAGGAGGCGGATCGCCGCTTCGGAGTCTTCGTCCCGGTGCCGCGCGTCGTAGGCCTGCGTGTACTTCTTCAGCGCCTCCAGCGAGCCCGTTGTCACGTGGGCGAGAGACGGAGTCTCACGGAGCGACGTGTAGGACTCACCTATCCGCTCCCGCAGGCTGGCGGACACCTCGTCGATCGCTTCCACCAGTCCGTCCGAGTCCTTCGACGACGCCCGGGCCGAGGCGAGGACAGCACCATCGGTAGCGCTCACGAGCCGGGCCGTGAGGACGTACCCTGCCCCCAGTGAGGCGATCTCGCCGGCGATGACCGCAGGGATCCCGTCCCGCAGCGCCAGTTGCCGCGCCGTCTGTTCAGAGAGCTCCGTGTCCTCCGGCAGACCCATACGAGTCAGGGCATCCGCGATCGAATCGGGTTCGACGAGGGTGAGAATCGGAGACTGCGCGAGGTCCACCCGGAGCGACTCCGTCACGGTTCGTTCCAGCGTCTCGTCATCCGACTCGAACTCGGCGAGGATCACCCGGGCCTGATCTTCCAGAACTCCTGCGGCGACCAGCGAGCCGACCGGCCCGATGCCGCTCGTCCGCATGTACATGAACACACCGGTCGCCGACGCAAGGAACAGGAAAGCCAGCCCCCCGCCGAGCAATGCATTCTTCCATGTGAACAGGCGCTGACCGGCAGGAGCGGGGCTCGCTGTTGGAAGGTCCCCTGGTTCACGAGCTGAATCATCACTGGCCGACGCCGCGTGCGTGGGTTCAGCCGATGCCCGTCCACCCTGCAGAAACGCAGTGGCGAGGATGATCGGGAGACCGATCAGGAGCAGCAGAAGCGCGAACGGAAACACCCAGTCGGGCAACCCGAGATTCTGCTTCACCACGTCCACGATCTGCAGCACGATCCACGATGCACCGAGATACACGGCGAGCACGCCCCAGACGCGGCTTGCCCGCATTCGCTCGGCGACGTTCGGCATGCGCACTCCAGTGATCAGGACATAGAGATTTCCGCGTCGTCTCGGGCGGCGCAGAAGAACGGACGAAGATCGACAAACTGGACACGGAGCGGAAGGGCGTCAGGGCCCGTCCGCATGCGGGTCAACCCACGGCTCCGGTTGCTCCACCGGTACCGGTGGAGCCCGACGGAGTTCCTCGAGCAGAACC
>JAENXO010000172.1 GCA_016649455.1 Gemmatimonadota bacterium
GAAACGCGAGAAGACGGCCCGATCGTCCTGTTCGACGGCGTCTGCAACCTCTGTCACGCGGCCGTCCGCTTCATCCTGGCGCGGGACAGGGAGGCCAGATTCCGATTCGCGCCCCTTGAGTCGGAGACCGGTCGGGATCTCACCACTGAAGGGATCCGAGAGGGAACATCGGCCGACAGCATGATTCTGGTGGAGGACGGATCGACGTACGCGCGCAGCGAGGCTGCGATTCGGATCGCTGCGCGGCTCAGCCTGCCGTGGCGAGCGCTGGGCGTGCTGCGAGTCGTGCCGCGACCCGTGCGGGACGGAGCGTACGATCTGGTGGCTCGGAACCGGTATCGCTGGTTCGGCCGGAAGGACTTCTGTCCCATGCCCGATGAGGACATCCGGGACCGCTTCCTCTCCTGATCGAGTCAGGCCGGAGCAGTGATCTCGACCGTGAGGCTGGCGATCCCCTCGATCCTCGCCTCCACGCGGTCCCCGACCAGCAGCGGACCGACTCCGGCTGGCGTCCCGGTGAACAACAGGTCGCCTGGGAGGAGTTCGATCTCCTTCGACAGCTCCGCAATGAGCTGCGGGACGGTCCAGATCTGCTCGGACAGGTCTCCGTCCTGCCGGACTTTCCCGTTGACGGTCGCCGTGATCCGGCCTTGGCTCGGGTGTCCGATGCGAGAGCAGGGCACGAGAAACGAGCAGGGGGCGGATGCATCGAATCCCTTGGCCAGACTCCACGGTCGACCCCGGCTCTTCGCCTCGGCCTGGACGTCCCTGCGCGTGAGGTCGAGCCCGACCCCGTATCCGAACACGAGCCCGAGCGCCTGATCCGCCGCTACGGCTCTGCCTCCGCGACCGAGCGCGACGGCGAGCTCGGCTTCATGGTGCAGCAGGTTGGTCCGGGGTGGGTAGGGCACCGGCCCGCCACCCGGAACGAGTGCGGTCGACGGCTTAGAAAAGAAGAACGGGGGATCGAGATTCTTCCGCCGCTCGGGGTCCCGCTCCATCTCCCGAGCGTGCGCGGCGTAGTTCCGGCCGACGCACCAGATCCGGCCGACCGGGAAGCGAGTGACTTCACCGCGCACCTGCAGTGACGGCCGGTCCGCCAGCTCGATCCAACGAGCTGGCGCCGACTGCTCGCTCCCGGAAGCCGACTTCGAGTCAACCACGCGAACCTCCTGGCGGGAGCACGGCTCCGCTGTCGAACAGTGTCTTCCGCTGTCCGACAGAAAGTCCAAGATCGTCGCTCAGGATCGATTCCGCGTCCGCGGACAGGCCCGGTGGAGGTCGGAGGTCGACGACCGTTCCGACTCCATGGTCGAGGGCGACGGTCCGAAGTCCGACCCTGCCGCCCGATCGCAGCAGCAGCGGCTCGGCGTCCGGTTGATTCAGAGCTTCGGCCACGTTCCACACCGGTCCGGCGGGAACTCCTAGAGACGCGAGAAGCTCGAGCAGCGCCCCACGGGATCGCGCTTCGATCCTTGGGGCAAGCACGGTCCGGAGCGCGTCGCGGTGAACGACTCGGTCTGCGTTCCGAACGAACCTCGCATCGGATGCCAGTTCCGGAGCGCCGATCGCTTCGCACAGCCCCGCGAACTGCCTGTCCGTCCCGACCGCGAGCACGACGGTCTCGCCGCCGGCACACTCCCATACCTCGCCGTAGGGAACGACGCTCGGATGCCCTGAGCCGAGCGGCTGCGGGACTACCCCGGTGGCCATCCAGCCGGTCGCCTGGTTGGCAAGAGACGATAGCCCGGAGCGGACCAGCGACGTGGTCACGTGGGTGCCGGAACCGGTCCGCGCCCGCTCGAGCAAGGCAAGCAATATGCCCTCCTTCAGTTGATGCGCCGCGAGCAGGTCCATAAGCGCGACCGGCATCTTGAGCGGGAGCGCTCCAGGCTCCCCGTTGATCGACATGAATCCCGTTCCGGCCTGCAGCAGGGCGTCGTAGCCGGGTCGCGAGTCGGAGGGGCCGTAGGCCGTCACTTCTGCGTAGATCAATCGCTCATTCAATCGCATCAGGGACTCGGCATCGACGTCAAGCGACTCCGCCTGCCCGGGCCGGTAGCTGGCCAGCACGATGTCGCTGAGGCGGGCTAACGAGTGAATCAGTTCCCGGCCTGCCGGGTCGCGCAGATTGACCGCGATCGACCTCTTCCCCCAGTTCGCCGAGCAGAAATATGCTGAGACATCCGTGTCACGCGGCTCCTCGGGCAGGCGCCAGCCACGAGTGACGTCTCCGTCCGTCGCCGGATTCTCGACCTTGATAACGTCCGCCCCGAGTTCGGCCAGGAACATGCCGACAGCCGGACCGGCGAGGACGCCGGCCAGTTCAAGGACCCTGAGACCCCTCAGGGGGAGTTCGTTCGACATGGCCGCATAATGTGAACTCGTTCAGTCGGAGGCGAGAGCGACAGCAGCGCCTGCCTTGCCCGTGCCGCGCCGACGCCCAAATATCGATCGGGCGGCCCCTCCAATTCCGGACGGCCTGCCTGCCACCATCCGGAGGTATACATGCGCCGCACTTCAATTCTCGGGACATTCGCAGCCGCGCTGACACTGACGTCGGTCGGCTGTGCCTCGAATCAGCCTCCGGATCCGGTTCCACCCCCCGATCCATCCGTCGCTGCCGAACGCGCCGCGAGCCTGATCGGACCTGGAGACGTGCGGGCGCACGTGGCGTTTCTTGCCAGCGACGAGTTGGCCGGAAGGGACACTCCCAGTCCGGGCCTCGAGGCCGCCGCGGAGTACATCGCCCGGCGGTTCGAGGCTCTGGGGCTGAAGCCTGGTGGCGATGACGGGGGCTGGCTGCAACGCTACCCGTTTATCCGCATGAGTTTCGATGCTGATCGGTCCGATCTGAGCGCCACCGGTCCGAAAGGCGGAGCGTCGCTGGCATTCGGAGAGCAGTGGTTCGCGATGCCGATCGGGGTGGAGGAGTTCCTGGTTGAAGGCCCTGTCGTGTATGCGGGTCCCGCGTCCGGGGCCGTGTTCGATGAGGGTGCACGCGACAGGATCGTCGCGGTCACGGCGGGGGGGAGCCTCCGAATGGAGATGTTCAGCCTCATCCAGTCTGCGACGGCGGCCGGCGCCAGCGGACTGCTGCTGATTCTCCACCCCTCGCTGCCCGACGAGGCGATTCCCTCGATCGCGGGACAGGTCGGCGGTCTGCCGCCACAGGCGATCCCAATCGTCGGGGTCCTGCGGTCCTCCGCCGGGGACCTGTTCGCCGTTGAAGGACTGGATATCGACGTCGTAGCGCCGGCCGAGCCGCCCGCGGACCGCGAGCCTGAGCTCATCGACCTCGGCCTGGACCTCACGATCCGGTTGGCGATCGACAGGGAGGAGTTCCAGCCGCCGAACGTGGTCGCGGTTCTCGAAGGCTCCGATCCTGAGTTGCGTGACACGTACGTGCTGTACTCGGCCCATTTCGATCATGTCGGAATCGGCACGCCGGATGCCGACGGAGACTCGATCTACAACGGCGCGGACGATGATGCATCGGGCACGGCGCTCGTGCTGGAAGTCGCCCGGGCATTCAGTGCGCTGCCAGAGCCTCCGCGCCGCTCGGTGGTGTTCCTCGCGGTGAGCGGCGAAGAGAAGGGCCTGCTCGGCGCGCGGCACTGGGCGACCAATCCGACCGTACCGATCGAAGGCATCGTCGCCAACGTGAACGCGGACATGGTAGGGCGAAACGCTCCGGATACGCTGATCGTGATCGGCGGGGAATACAGCTCGCTCGGAGATCTGTCTTCGAGCATCGCGGCTTCCCGCCCGGATATCGGGCTCGTACTGGCGCCCGACCCCGACCCGTCGGAGAACGCGTTTTTCCGCAGCGACCACGTGGCCTTCGTGCGGGAGGGAATCCCGGCCGTGTTCTTCACGACCTGGCTGCACGACGACTATCACGCCCCGTCGGATGAGGTGGAGGGAATCGATGCGGACAAGCTGGCGAGGGTGGCCCGGCTGGCGTTCTGGGTCGGATGGGAAGTCGCACAGGACACCGTGGCTCCGTCGTGGAACGCGGGGGCATGGGACGAAGTGAGCGAGATCCTGAAGGAATCACCGTTCTGAGGTGTTGCCCCGTTCGAGGGAAAGACAGCGAAGGATCTGCACCGCAATGTCTTGAGGGAGGACGCTCTGATGGGAATCGGAGATCGCACCAGGTCTGGTTGCCGTGTCATGCTGGCCGGAGTGATGTCACTCGCGCTTGTCGGGCCGCTGCATGGCCAGTCGGCGAACGGCGGAATGACTCCGCACGATGTGGCAAGGATCCGCACCGTCTCCAACGCCGTAGTCTCCCCGGACGGTGAACGCGTCGCTTTCCTGGTGAGCGTTCCGCGGAATCCGCTCGAGGAAAGCGATGGAACCGCATGGCGCAGACTGCACGTGCTGGACGTGGCCACCGGCTCATCCCGTGAATACGTGGGCGGAGACCTGCGCGTGAGTTCGCCCGCGTGGACGCCGGACGGCGGTTCCGTCACGTATCTGGCGCGACGGGCAGGAGACGATGCCACCTCCCTGTATTCGATTTCCGTCCTGGGCGGAGAGTCCACGAAGATCTTCGAGCACGAGACCGGGCTTTCCGGATACGTCCTGAGCCCGGACGGGCGGAAGCTGGCATTCCTCAGCCGGGACGCGGAGCCGGAGTACGTAGCGAAGATGCGGAAGAAGGGGTTCAGGCAGGAGGTGTACGAGGAGGATGAGCCGTTCACCCGAGTGTGGATCGCGGAACTCGGCCGGGAGGGCTCGGCCCGCAGGCTGTCGCTCGAGGGCGATGCGAGCGCGATCGACTGGTCGCCGGGCGGCGACCGCCTGGTGGTGGCGCTCGCGCCGACTCCGCTCGTGGATGACTGGTACATGAAGCGTCGACTGCGGATCGTCGACGTGGCGAGCGGCAACGTAGTCACCCGAATTGAGAACCCGGGCAAGCTGGGACAGGTCGGCTTCAGTCCGGACGGGGAGCGCGTGGCGTTCGTCTCGGCCGAATCGATCAACGACCCGAAAGAGGGTCGCCTGATGGTCGCGCGGGCCTCGGATGGGCGCTTCCGCGATCTCCTGCCAGGCCTCGAGGGTCACATCTCGAGCTTCCAGTGGCGTGACGATCAGACACTGGGCTACGTGGCGGACGAGGGAGTCGAAACCAGGATCGGCGAAGTCCGCGTGGACGGCTCTGACGACCGGACACTCATCGAGGGCGGCGACGTAGTCTTCACCAGTATGTCGGCGCCAGTGGGCGTCGAGACGACCGCATACATCGGGCAGACGACCACGCACCCCACGGAGGTGTTCGTTGGTTCCGGTTCCAGAGCGCCCCGGAGGGCGACCGATTCCAACCCGTGGCTGGCCAGCCGGAAGCTCGCACCACAGGAGGTTGTCGAGTGGACGGCCGCCGACGGCCTTCGGCTCGAGGGACTGCTCATCCAGCCGCTGGACGGCAGGCGCGCCGCTCCGACGATCGTGGTCGTGCACGGAGGGCCCGAGGCGCATCAGAGGAATGGCTGGCTGACCGGGTACTCATCTCCCGGACAGGTGGCTGCGGCGGACGGATTCGCGGTGTTCTACCCGAACTACCGTGCCAGCACGGGGCGCGGCGTCGAGTTCAGCATGCTGGACCACGGCGACTTCGCCGGCAGGGAATTTGACGATATCGTCGATGGCGTCGACTATCTGATCGCCACCGGCGTTGCGGACTCGGCCCGGGTCGGCGTGACCGGAGGGTCGTACGGGGGCTATGCCACAGGTTGGCTCACGACTCGCTACTCGAGTCGGTTTGCGGCCGGCGTGATGTTCGTCGGGATCTCCAATACGATCTCCAAGGATGGCGTGAGTGACATTCCCGAGGAAATGTTCCTCGTTCACCAGCGAATGCATCCATGGGACGACTGGCAGTTCTTCCTTGAGCGGAGCCCGATCTTCTGGGCTGACAGTTCGAACACGCCACTCCTGATTCTGCACGGCAAAGAGGACCCGC
>JAENXO010000253.1 GCA_016649455.1 Gemmatimonadota bacterium
GGCGACAATCGCCTCGAGCTCCCCCGTCTCCGCCGCGTCAGTTCGCTTCACGCCCTCTGGAGTCAGCTCGAGCGCCCAGGCCAACACCATCGCAATCGGGAAACCGAGCAGCACGAGGAAGGTGGTCGTCTTCAGTACGACCGACGGAAGCTCCATGCCCTCGGCGAGGAGATCGGCCACCTGGAGCACGACGAACCCCGTCGCGCCGTACACGGCCGCGACACGGAACACCTTTCGCCGCTTGAGCTCGGCGAAGAATCTCTGGTAGCCGGGGGATTCACTCATGGCCCCGAAGATCGACTCTGTCGGGCTGATTGGGCAAGGAGGGCGAGAACCACGGTACCCTAGATTCGACCCAGAGAGGCAGGTTGGTGTAATAATGGTGTAGTGGTATATTTCCTGCAACCGATCGCAACCGTCACCCCACACAGCCCCCGCGATGAAGGAGGATTGATTCATGGCGCTGAACATCAAGAACGAAGAGGTCGAGCGGCTGGCACGGGAGGTATCGGCGATGACGGGAGAAACCAAGACCGAGGTGATCCGGCGTGCGCTGGCAGAACGCCAGCAGAGGATCGCGACGAGCAAAGGAGAGCGACCAGCGGCGAGGCTCGTGCGGTTTCTCGAGGATGAACTCTGGCCGACCATCCCGAAGCGGGAACGAGGAAGGAAGCTGTCACAGGCCGAGGAGGATGAAATCCTGGGCTATGGAGCGGAGGGCATTTGATCCTCGACTCATCGGCAGTCGTGGCCATCCTGTTTCAAGAGCCAGGCTTCGAGGAGCTGCTCGAGTCGCTTCTCGCCGCCGACAGCATAGGGATTGGTGCGCCGACGCTCGCCGAGACCGCGATCGTTGTCTCGGCCAGGCTGGGAGAGGACTGCCGTCCGCTGCTCTCCCGATTCCTGCTCGAGGGCGCAATCGAGACGATTCCCTTCGGCGAGGCGCACTTCGGAGTCGCGGTCGGGGCCTGGCTCGAGTTCGGCCGGGGGCGCCATCCTGCGGCGCTCAACTTCGGGGATTGCCTCGCTTACGCGTCCGCCCGGGTCGCGGACCGACCACTTCTGTGCGTGGGCGATGACTTCGGACGGACGGATCTGCCGCTGGCTTGACGGCGAACACGACACACGGAGGCGTGCGCCGACCGTGTCAGCGTCCGGCAGCCTCGTGCCGGGCCAGCATTTCGTCAAATGCAGGATCGTCCCGGAGCGGGTCCCAGGTCGGCTCGTGTCGAAGGATGTATGTCGTCAGTTCGCCCGGCCGTGAAAGCAGCGCGTCCAGATGGGCGACCGCGGAGTCCGAGTTGCCGACCCAGGCGTGAACCGCGGCCAATTCACCCAGGCGATATACCCCTCGCCAGGCTTCCTTCTCGACCGGCATCAGCTCGACGCCGCGCCGGGCCTCGCGCAACGCGTCCTCCGTTCGACCCAACCCGGCGTAAGCCAGTCCCAGCGCCCCACGATACCTCTCGTCATCCGGACTGTCCGCCAGACGACCTTCCAGATCCCTCGCGGCTTCGCCGAACGCAGCTCTGGCAGCGTCTTCGTTGCCTCGCCTCAGCTCCGCCAGACCGATCAGGAACGGAGGGGGAATGAACTGGAATTGAGAGTCGCCCAGACCATCGAACCGGGTGGACTCGGCTTCGCGGATCGCCCGCTCCCAGTCCCGTTCCTGTAATGGAGCGCGGACCCTGGTAAGAGCCAGGTCCGGTGCGGTCACCGCGAGCCTGTCGGCCTCCCTGAATGTCTCGACTGTCGCCGCCGCGCCGCCGGCCCCCGCCAGTTGGGACAGGGCCTTGAGCTCGTGGCCGGACTCCCCGTCCGGGACGAGTTCGAGGTACCTGTTTGCCCACTCGAGCGACTCGTCATGCCGCCTCAGAAGTCGAAGGGTATGAGCGATCTCGCCGAACGTGGTGGGCTTGAGTGGATCCAGTTCCTGCTCATGCAGGAATTCGGCCAGTGCCTCGTCCATCCGTCCCTGCCGCCTGTATACGGCGGCAAACGATCCGTGCAGGCTGGCGTAGCGCCCTCCAAGGCTCTCGGCGACTTCGAACGCCTCTAGCGCGCGATCGTAGTCCAGAAACCCGTGGTAGTACCACATCCCCAGTGCCTCGTGAGCCTGCGGCAGGCCCGGGTCCAGCCCGAGAGCGCGGTCGACCGCCTCCCTGGCCGAGGCCCGCACCTCATTCGTCCGTTCGTAGGACTGCCAGAACAGGTAATCTCTCGCCCTCGCCAGCTGCGCCCAGGCGAGCGCGAACGTCGAGTCGAGCTCGATGGCCCGCTCCAGGTACTGCACGGCCATGCGGGACTCGCCCTCGCCACCTCCAGAATCGAAGTACTCGACTCCCCTCAGGTAGGCATCGTACGCGTCTGGATTGCGGGTCGGTGCGGTGGCGAGTGATGTGCGCTCCGTGTCAGTGAGCGTGCTGGCGAGGGCCAGGGCCACCGCCTCCGCGATCTCGGCCTGCACGTCGAGCAGCGCATCGACCGACCAGGTCCGATCGAACGTCTCGGACCACACGCTCTCCTCGCTGGCCGCGTCCACCAGCTGCACGTTGACTCGAAGGCGGTCACCCGAGCGGTTCACCGAACCCATGAGCAGACTGCCGACATCGAGTGCCGCCGCGACTTCGCTCGTGGCAACCGCCGAATCGTGGAACACCATCACCGAGTTCCGGTTGATCACAGCCAGCGCGGGCACCCGGATCAGTCGCGTGATGATGTCGTCGTGCACTCCGAGGGCCAGTCGCTCGTCTTCCTCGTCCGAGCCGACGGTCGTGAAAGGGAGCACGGCGACCTTGGTGCGCGGTGGCGCGTCCGCTGCTACGAGAACTGCCTCCCGCCCGGAAGGCTCCTGCTCGGCCCGAGACGTCCGACGTCCGGTGAACCAACCGCCCACGGCAGCCAGAAGGAGAGCGGTTCCCGCCAGCGCCAGCAGACCGGCCGACCATCGACTTCCCGCGGGCTCGGCGACGAGCGCTTCGATCTCCAACGTCTCCGCATCGTCTGTGCGCCGGACACCTTGCGGTGTCCGCTCGAAAGCCCAGGCCAGGACGACCACGATCGGAAAGCCGAGAAGACATAGCCATACGACGAGCGTAACCGTCCAGTCCGGCAGCGACATGCGCGGGAAGATCACGTCGGCCGCTTCGATCACGGCAAAGGACGCCGCGCCGTACAGGGCCATGACGCGGAACACCTGCCTCCGCTTCAATTCGGCAAAGAATCGCTGGTAGCCGTGGGTATCTGACATGGCCCCGAAGATCGGCGGGATGGGGTGGGGTCGGCAAGCGAGCGGCGTCCTGTAGTCTCCCAAGGCCCGTTCTTGCTTTGTGTTTATATATCACTTATGATATATCGCAATTGGAATAGTGCTATCGCTCGTTCCGTTACCCGAGTACGGGGTCACTCCATGTCGCTACGCTACGCTCTCCTCGGTTTTCTTGGTCTCGACTCGATGACCGGCTACGAGATCAAGAAGAACCTCGACCAATCCACCCAGCTCTTCTGGCATGCCGGCCTGAACCAGATCTACCCGACGCTCAAGAAGCTGGAGACCGAGGGACTGGTCACGGCAGAGGCCGAATCCCAGGACGGTAAACCCGACAAGCGCACATACACCATCACCCCTGCCGGGAGTGAGGTCCTCCATGCATGGCTGGCCGAGCCGCTCAGTTTCCTCCCTCCGAGCAAGAACGCGGGGCTACTCAAGATCTTCTTTTCCGGCTCCCTGGAGAACGCCGCCGTGCTGCGCCAGCTCGAAACACAGCTCGAGCTGCGCCGGAAGCAGCTGCGGCGATACGAGGGCGAGACCCGCCAGGTCATCGAAGAAACCGTCGCGGCCACGGGCCTCACTCGCGAGGGAACGATGTGGGAGCTGGTCCGGGAGCTTGGAGAGGCTCACGAGCGCGCCTACGTAGAGTGGCTCGAGCGTGCGATCGAGAAGGTGAGGCAGCTGCCATGAGATCTCTCGTCCAGACCCTCGAAGGCATGTGTCTCACCTTCGACCCGCCAGCCGCCAGTGGTCTGGTTGCGACAATCCAGTTCGAGGTCGGCGGTGACGAGCCCGGGACATTTCACGTGCAGATCGAGAGCGGAGAATGCACGTTCCACACCGGGCCGACGGAATCTCCCTCGCTGGTCTTCCGTACGCCTTCGGATGTGTGGCTGCGCATCAGCCGGGGAGAATTGTCCGGGCGGGACGCGCTCATGCAGGGACTGTACGAGGTCCAGGGCGACCCGGGACTCCTGATGCGGATGGACTCCCTGTTTCCGTCTGGCGATGATGTCGAGCTGGAGGCGTCCCGCGACCAGAAGCCAGCCGGGCCGATTCCACTCGCCGGCTCCCGCTGGATGGCGATCGATTTCCTCCCCTGGATCGTCCTGTGGGCCGTCTTCGGATCGGACGGGAGAGGCGGATGGCAGGCACTAGCGGCCTCGCTGGCCCTATCCGCGGTAGTCGTCACGTATCGGAGAGTGTTCAACCGACCAACGGCTTTTGAGGTGGCGAACCTCGCCTGCTTCGCCGCCATGCTGATCGGCTGGCCCTGGCTGTCGTCGTGGCTGGCTCGCTGGGGATCGACGGTAGGAACGATCTGGCTGGGCGTGATCTGGCTGGCCACGCTACTTCCAGCGCGAATTCCATTGACCTCCGCCTATTCGAAGTGGCGATATGTTCCCGCGCTCTGGTCTAACGGGACGTTTCTGTACGTCAACGCGGTGCTCACC
>JAENXO010000154.1 GCA_016649455.1 Gemmatimonadota bacterium
ATCCAGCTGACGCTGGTGCTCATCGAGCAGGCGTCGCGCCTCCTCCCGGTCCGCCCGCGCCGAATCGATGGCATCCTGGATCCGTGACTGCCGCTGCTCGAGACCACTCGCGATGGCGGGGAACGCCTTCCACCAGAGCACCCCGAGAGTCAGCAGGAACAGGACCCAGGTCCATATCATCAGACCCAGGTTCAGGGAGAAGATGCCGGAGCCGCCCTCAGCCGCGAGAGCCGCGTTGGGCAGGGCGACGATCAGCGCGATCGCCCCCGGAATTCGGCGTATCAGCATACCTCTCTGGCCAACCCTTCTTACTTGATGAAGCCGGCGATTACGAGCCCGAACAGCGCGGCGCCCTCGATGAGCGCGGCGAGGATGATCGCGCCAGTCTGGATCTGCGCCGCGGCCTCGGGCTGACGGGCCATCGCATCGGCCATCTGGCCTCCGATACGGCCGATTCCGAGTCCGGCGCCGATCACCACGCCAGCGGCGCCGAGAACGGCCATCCCGGCGCCGATGTCGCCGATCCCGCTTTCCTGAAGCAGAGCGAGCATGTTGAGCATCTCAGGGATCTCCTTGTTATACCCGGTTGAACCTTACGTCCCGGCCTCTCGGTCCGCGTCAGTGCGCGTGCCGGATGAGGCCGATGAACACCGCTGTCAGAGCGGTGAATATGTAGGCCTGCAGAAAGGCCACGAAAATCTCGAGAAACATCACGAACAGGCCCAGGAGAAGCGAGCCACTGATCGCCGCGATCCCGGTTGCCTTCGTGAAGCTTCCATATGTCAGGATAAGGCCGAGCAGCGCGAGGATCACGAAGTGTCCCGCCGTCATATTGGCGAAGAGTCGGACCGCCAGTGCAAACGGTTTTGCGAGCTTACCGATCAGTTCCACCGGCGTCATGATGAACAGCATCACCACCCTCATAATGGGATGGAGCCCGGCCGGCGCATAGAAGATCGTGCCGAGCCAGCCCTTGAATCCCAACGCCGACATGCCCGACGCTTCGACCACCGCCAGGGAGATCAAAGCGAGCGCCGCGGTGACCATGATGTTGGAGGTCGCGGTGGCGCCGAACGGAACCATTCCAAGCAGGTTCGCGAACAGGATGAAAAAGAACAGCGTCACCACGTAGGGGACGTATTTTTCCCCACCATGCCCGATGTTCGCGAGCGCGACATCGTCGCGCAGATAGACGTAAAACGATTCGAAGGCATTCAGCAGTCCGCCCGGGGCTTGCTCGCCCGGGTCCGTACGCGCGGCGCGGCGCGCCGCGAACCATACGGTCAGGATCGTGAGGAGGGTCGCGATCCACAGAAATACGACGTGCTTGGTCGGCGACATGTCGATTTCGAATCGTCCGACCTGAATCGAAGGAATCCTGGGCAGTTCGATCTTCATCGATCCGAACTCGAGCTCGTTCGAGTCGACGATGTGGTGCATCATCACCTCGGTGCCCCACTCCTCGGAATGCTCGGCATCTTCGGCGTGTGCCTCCGCAGCCGGGGCATGGTCCTGAGTCTCCTGGGCGGGCGCAGCGTCTGACGAGGACTCGCCGTGTTCCTGGAGAAGAACGGAAGTATGAACAGCCGCAAATACGGGCGGCGCTACGACCGACGTGGCCAGGGCAGGCGGAGAGCCCGTCAGTATCGCGAGCAGGAGTGGAACGAGCATCGTCCCCTTCACAGATCTTCAGTCCCGGGAATCGCCCCGCGCGTCACGACCGCCAGCCAGGCTGCTTCGAGTAACAGGAACGTCACCAGAGCGAATGCGTAGGCCAGCACGGCCTCGCGGCCCCGGCCCGACACAGCCGAAACGGCCCACAGCGCTGCCAGTCCACCAAACCTGGTCGCCATTCCGGCCACCCAGGGAGCCGCGACCGGTCGTCCGGCTTCCAGCGCTCCCGCGAGCGGCCAGAAGCTCGCCGCCTGAACGGCCCAGGCGAATGCCAGTCCAACCGCTACCGAACTCGCATCGACCCCACCGATCGTCGCCGCGACCCCTCCAGCGACCGCGACTACCCCGGTAAACGCCACATAGGGCGCCCGGTGCGCCTGCATCATCGCTGAGCCTCGGTTCCGTCAGCCGTCGCCGGATTCGGCATCGGACTCATGCCGTCGCGGCTCGATCACCAGCTCCCTGTACATCACGTAGAAGCCGGCCGAGAACCCGGCGAATGTCCCGAGTAAGACGAAAAGCGGCCCCGTGTGGAGCCGCTCATCGGCCAGAGATCCCAACCACGCGAATAGCGCCGTGGACAGGCCAAGAGTAAGTCCGTGCCCGCTGTAGCGACCCAACTGGGTCAGAGTGCGCTTCTGGCGCTCCTCCGATTGCTGCACCAAGCTCGACTCCCGGTGACGGCCGCCGCGACTATACCCGCTTGTGAAAATGAATGCAAGGTGGTGTTCTTGACGCGCGGCGACCGTCGCATCTACGCTTTCACCGAACAGGTCAACCCGGCCGGGGGAACCACCCGGACATGAATCACGCTGCGCAAGGCGGATGCGGGGATGCTCACAGGGGCGGAGACGGGGACCCAGGGCAGTGGGGACATTGAACTTCTGGAGCAGCTCACCGAGACCCGTGCCCGACTGGAGACGCAGATCGCCAGGCGAATCGTGGGGCAGGCGCATGTCGTCGAGAAGCTTCTCGTAGCGCTGCTCGCGGGTGGACACGCGCTCGTGGTGGGGGTACCGGGACTGGCAAAGACCACGCTGATCGCCACCCTCGCGGAAACCCTGAAGCTCCCATTTCACCGGATCCAGTTCACTCCGGACCTGATGCCGTCCGACATAACGGGGACGGAGGTCATGGACGAGAACCCCGAAACCGGGAGACGGGTGTTCCGTTTCGTTCCCGGACCGATATTCGCGAATGTGATCCTGGCAGACGAGATCAACCGGACCCCGCCGAAGACGCAGGCCGCATTGCTCCAGGCAATGCAGGAAGGCGAGGTGACAGTCGGGAACGAGACCTTCCCCCTCGATCGTCCGTTCTTCGTTCTCGCGACGCAGAATCCGATCGAGCACGAGGGCACATACCCTCTGCCGGAGGCCCAGCTCGACCGGTTCATGCTGGAGCTGCGGATCACCTATCCGAGTTTCGAAGAAGAAACGGACATCGCATCGATGACGACCGCCGGATCGCCCGAGCCGCTCGAACCCGTGATGGATGGCGAGCGCCTGGCCGAGTTCCAGGCGCTCGTGAGAAGGGTCCCCGTTCCTCCATCGGTGGTTCAGGCGGCCGTGCGCCTGGCGCGATCGACCCGCCCGGATGACCGGGACGCTCCCGAATTCATTCGAGAGATGATCGCCTGGGGGGCAGGCCCCCGGGCCTCCCAGTACCTGGTTCTCGGCGGCAAATCGCGTGCGGCCCTCCACGGGCGAGCTGCTCCCGACCTGGAAGACATCCGGGCCATCGCCCCGGACGTGCTCCGCCACCGGGTGGTCCCGGGATTCGAAGCGGAGGCCGCCGGACGGACGGCGGACGATCTCGTCGCCGAACTGATCGCGTCGGTCCTGGCTTGAGCCCCTGGCGGAACCACCCATGACCATGAGTCCCGGTTTTTTCCTCCTGCTCGGGTTGTTCGTGCTCCTGTCCGGCGTGTTCTCGGGAGCGGAGATCGCTTTGTTCTCGGTTCCGCTCACCAGGGCGAAAGCCCTGGCGAATGAAGGCGTCCGGGGCGCACAGGCCCTGGCCCGGTTGAAGTCCAATCCCGAGCGACTGCTCGTCACGTTGCTGATCTGCAACAACGTGGTGAACATCGCGGCCGCCTCGGTCGCGACCTACGCGGCTACCGAGGCGTTCGGTTCGGCCGGCATCGGGATCGCGACCGGGGGAATGACGCTGCTCATTCTGTTCTTCGGCGAGATCATTCCGAAGACGTTTGCCGCCGCTCACGCCTTGAAGCTGTCGCTTCTCACTGCACCGATGTTTCTGTGGTTGACCCGCCTTGCATTGCCGATCGTTCTGCCGTTCGAAGCCGTCAGCCGACTCGTCCTCCCGAGCAGCGCCACGATCCCGAGTGTCACTGAGTCGGAGATCCGGGCCCTGACTCTGCTGGGCCACCAGGCCGGGGCGATCGAGGAGCACGAAAGGGAGCTGATCGAGCGGGCATTCGCCCTGGACTCGACGCGAGCCTGGGCAGTGATGACGCCTCGCACCGAGATCTTCGCCTGGCCGGCGGAGCGGAAGCTGGGCGAAATCGCGACCGAGTTGCGTGACGTTCCGTACAGCCGGATTCCGGTGTACGGCGCTTCGCTGGATGACATCACCGGGGTGCTTCACGTGCGGGATGCGTTCGAGGCGCTGGTCGCCGGGCGCCATGACGTGAAACTGGGTACGCTGGCCAGGGAGCCGCTCTTCGTGCCGCACTCCGCTTCCCTCGTCCAGCTGCTCGCTGTATTCAGGTCGCGCCGGATTCACATGGGCGTGGTCGTCGATGAGCACGGGGGTACGGACGGTATCGTCACGCTTGAAGACATCCTGGAGGAGCTTGTCGGCGAGATCACCGACGAGCTGGACATTCCCGATGAATCGATCGTCCGGGTCGGCCAGGGCGAGATCCTGGTGGAAGGAGGCACCGATCTGAAGGAGATCAACCAGCTGTTCGATACCGGTTTCCCGGTGCACGAACACCGCACGGTCAACGGGTTGCTGCTGGACGGGTTCGGCCGGGTGCCGGACCCCGGTGAGACACTCGAACTGGAGGGTGTGCGGATCGAGGTTCTGGAGGCCAGCGAGACACAGGTTCAACGGGTCAGGATCTCGAGACTGTCGCTGGATCAGTCGGCGGGAGCGGACCAGGGAGTCCAGGCCGACCCCGATTCGGGAGACCGCTCGGGCTAGACCTGGGGTCCGGACAGAAACATCGTTCGATAGCCCTCCACGATCGTGTCGCCGAACAGGAACGCGATCGCGGCGCCGAGCGCAAGGAACACACCGAACGGAACGTCTTTCTTCGTCTTCAGACTCACGGGTCCGAACACGACGGTCCCCGCCACCGCTCCGAGGAAGATCGTCAGCATGGCCCCGGCGGGTCCGAGAAAGGCCCCGACCATAGCCATCATCTTCATGTCCCCGCCCCCCATCGCCGGCTTACGAAACGCCCATTCGCCGAGGATGCCGACCGCGAGCAATACGCCGAAACCGAGTGACGCTCCGAGGACCGCGACCAGCGGTGTCGGCTGCCCGGGCAGCAGAGCCAGAGCCAGCCCGGCACCGAGTCCGCCGAGACTGAGGGCGTCCGGTATCAGGTAGTGCCGCCCGTCGATCAGCGCGATCGCCAGAAGCAGACTGAACAGGATGGCTCCCTGCAGCGCGTGCCACGTGGGTCCGTAAACCGCTGCGAGCCCCAGCCAGATCGCCGCGGTGACCAGCTCCAGCGCGGGGTAAGTCCACGAGATCGGCTCCCGGCACGACCTGCACCTCCCCCGCAGAACCAGCCAGCTGAATACGGGGATGTTGTCGAACCAGGCGATCGCCGCTCCGCACTTCGGGCAGCGTGAACGGGGCCGGATCAGGCTCTCCCCGCGTGGAAGGCGCCCGACACAGACGTTGAGGAACGAGCCCACGGACAGTCCGAGGACCCCGGCATACAACAGGAATACCGCTTCAACGGCTCCCGGCACGGTCACCTCCGAGAATTCGATCGAGGAGGATCGCGGCGGCCGCCGCGACATTCAGCGACTCGCCCCCCCCGGGCTGCTCGATTCCGACGGTCCGATCCGCCGCAAGGCGAATCTCATCTGATACCCCGGCTCCTTCATTCCCCACCACGATCGCCACCCGGGGTGGCACCGGATCTTCGCGACGATACGGATCACCGTCGGCAGCCGACACCCACAGGGGAACGTCTCTCTCCCGCAGACCATCGATTGCTTCCCGATGTCCGAGTTCGAGAATCGGCAACCGAAAGCTGGCGCCGGCCGCCGCCCGGACCGCTCTGGGCGACCAGGGATCCGTCGTGCCGGGCAGGGCCAGCACTCCGTCGGCGCCCAGGGCTTCGGCGGTCCGGATGAGCGTCCCCAGGTTTCCCGGGTCCTGTACGCCATCGACGGCCAGCACACGCAGGCCCGCCAGATCTTCCCACCCGCTGCAGGGGATCTCCGCCACGACCAGGATTCCCTGCGGCGTGACCGTGTCCGCGAATTCGGCGAGCTCGGCGGCCGAGACGGCCTCGCAGGGTACGCCGCCCGCCCGCAGGCGCTGCACGATGCCATCGATCGCCGGATCGTCGAGCGCCGCATAGGTGAACAGGCCCTGCAGCACCGGTCGACCCGCATCGAGGAGGTCTCCGACTACCCGCGCGCCTTCCGCGATCAGCAGTCCCCGCTTCGCCCGCTCCTTGCGCCGGAGCAGAGCACGCAGCCGCTTTCGTTCATTCAGGCTCGGCATGTCGGACCCCGAGCGGGCGATATGGCAGAGCGGCGACCCCATGCGAGGCGGAGTGAGACGATGCACGAGACGAGTCTACCC
>JAENXO010000578.1 GCA_016649455.1 Gemmatimonadota bacterium
CAGACCCCAGGCTACCAGCGTTTCTTTGCGGAACTCAAACGCCGCCGCGTATTCCGCATCATGGCGGTCTACGGGGCCGTCGCATTCGGCGTGCTGCAGGGTGCGGATGTGCTGATCCCGGCGCTGCACCTTCCCGAGACGATGATCACCGCGATCGCCGCCATTGCACTGCTCGGTTTCCCACTCGCGATCGCGCTTGCCTGGGTATTCGATCGAACGCCCGACGGCCTGACCAGGACCCCTGAGGCGGGAACTGCCGAGATCAGGACGATCGTCTCACAGCCGGCGGGCAGCCGCTGGCCGGCCGGGATCGCCGCGGTCGTCGGTACGGCGCTGCTCGTGTCCGGGGTCTGGTGGGTGATCGGCCGCAGCGACGACTCAACCGCGCCGACCGCGGGAACGCAGGCCGAACCCACCGTAACCTCGGCGGTGGCCCCGGGCGCCGCGACCACAGATGAGAACTCGATCGCCGTTCTTCCCTTCGTCAACATGAGCGGCGATCCCGAGAACGAGTACTTCAGCGACGGGCTCAGCGAGGAGCTGATCAACGCCCTCGTGATGGTCGACGGCCTGAAGGTCGCGGCTCGCACGTCGGCCTTCGCGTTTCGCGGGCAGGAGCGCGACGTGCGCGAGATCGGCGCTGAGCTCGGGGTCGAGCACGTGCTCGAGGGGAGTGTCCGGAAGGCCGGGGACAGGGTGCGAATCACCGCGCAGCTCATCCAGGTGGAGGACGGATTCCACCTGTGGTCCGAGACCTACGACCGACAGCTCGACGACATCTTCGCGGTGCAGGAGGAGATCGCGGCGGCGATCTCCGAGCAGCTCGAGCTCACGCTCACGCCCGAGGACCGAAGTAACCTGGCCCGCCGGCGGACGGACGACCTCGAGGCGTACGACCTCTACCTGCTCGGCCGGCACAACTGGGCGACTCGCCTCGATGAGGGGCTGGTCAACG
The DNA here is from genome assembly GCA_016649455.1 of Gemmatimonadota bacterium. Lineage (GTDB taxonomy): Bacteria > Gemmatimonadota > Gemmatimonadetes > Palauibacterales > Palauibacteraceae > Carthagonibacter. The sequence continues at coordinate 956 of JAENXO010000578.1, forward strand.
CCCGGAGCTACTTCGAGGAGGCGATCGAACGCGACTCAGCTTTCGCACCGGCGTGGGCCGGCCTCGCCGCCGTATACGATGCGCTGCCCTGGTACACCGACTTTCCTCCGCGCGAAGGGGCCGAGAAGGGGAAGCAGGCGGCCCGGACGGCGATCGCTCTCGACCCGTCGCTGGCCGAGGCACACGCCGCGCTTGGGGTGATTTTGTACGAGTACGACTGGGACTGGGAGGGGGCGGTCGAGGCGTTCGAGAACATGCACGCGGCCAATCCGAACTACGCGCAGGGGCTCAACTGGGAGTGCCAGTTCCTGGCGATCATGGGAGAACTCGACCGGGCCCTCAATCTGTGCCGGCGGGCGGTCGAGCTGGACCCGCTGTTCATGTTCAACCACTTCACCCTCGGGTACACCCTCGCGCTGTCCGGAAGAATGGACGAGGCGTACGCCGCCTACCGGCGTGCCATCGAACTGCAGCCAGGACTCGCGGATTATCATAACGAGCTCGCCGGAATGCTGGTTGTGGGCGGACGGTACGACGAAGCGGTGCCCGTCTACGAGGAATGGCTCCGGCTCGAGGGATTCGATGAGGCAGGCGAAATCGCGACTGTCGTGGCCGGCATCGTGGACCCGGACCGACGAGCGGACGCACGCGAGATCCTCGCACGGTTCGAGTCCGCTGGACGGGTCAGGCCGTGGAATTGGGTTCACCTGTGGTCGGAACTCGGGGAGATCGAGCATGCGGTGGAGCTGCTGGAGGAGACCTTCGCCGTTCGCGACCCCAACATTACCTACACGGGCGTCGATCCGCGCTTCAGACGGGTCCGGCGGGACCCGCGGGTGGTCAGGATCATTGAAGAAATGGGACTGCCGGTAGGAATGCCCGGGTCCTGACCGTCGGGTCCCGGGTCCGCTCTGCTACTCCCCGAACAGCTCCAGCGCCGCGACGATCACCTC
>JAENXO010000363.1 GCA_016649455.1 Gemmatimonadota bacterium
CCTGGTGACGGGCGACCATTCAACACCAGCCGTGATGCGCGCCCATTCGTGGCACCCGGTCCCGTTCCTCATGGCCGGTGGGCCGGGCCGGGGTGAGCCGGGTTCTCCGTCATTCGGCGAGACGGCCTGCAGGTCGGGCTCAATCGGACAGGTCCGGGGATGCGAATTGATGCCGTTGCTGGCTGCCCGCGCAGGCCGCCTGACGAAGTTTGGAGCCTGATCGGATGCGATCAGCGACTACATGATGCCCCGCGGGTTCCTCGAGGACCCGCTTCTGCGAGTGAACAGGAGTGGAGATGCGTTGTCCGAAGTGCGGTAGTGACGAAACCGGGAAGTTCTGCGCACGGTGTGGTTCGAAAATCAAGAGCTCTGGGCCGAAATGCGGAAAATGCGGTGCGGGTCTCGACAGGGATTCGGTGTTCTGCGCGGAGTGTGGGACCCCCACCGGCCACAAGCCAGACAAGCCTGCCACGGCGTATCTGCCGTGGGTATTCTCGGCTCTCGCGCTGGTCGCGTTCGCCGTGGCCATCGCCTTCTTCATTCGTGGGCAGGCCGCGCCACGCGTCGGAGACATGGGGATGACGGGCGGGCTTCCCGAGGCGGAACCCGGAACCGCGATGGATGGTGGTGCGGGCGCGCCGTCAGGCGGCATGGCCGACCTGTCCCAGATGTCGGCGCGCCAGGCCGCGGACAGGCTGTTCGAGAGAGCGATGCGAGAGGAGGATGGCGGGGATACCGAGCGAGCGAAATTCTTCGCCAACATGGCGGTGCAGGCATACGCCGGGGTACCGCCGGAAGAGATCGACCTCGACGCCCACTTCCATCTCGGTCTGCTCGAACTGCTGCAGGAGAACAATGTCGCCGCGGGAACGGAATCGGAGCTGATCCTCTCCGTCCGACCGAACCACCTCCTCGGCCTGGTCCTGGCGGCGAAAGTCGCGGAAGCGGGTGGGGACCCGGCGTCGCAGGCGGCCGCGTACGAGAAGTTGCTGTCGGTGCTCGACTCCGAGCGGGGCGCAGGACTTCCGGAGTACCAGATGCACGGGTCCTTGATCGATGTCGAGGCTGCCCGCGCGCGTGAGGTTACTGGAGCGAACTGAGTCTCACCGCCGGCTCGGCCCCGGTCGGCTCACTCGTCGATCCGGGCCCGCCTGAGAGAATTCGCGTTCGCCACCACGGTGATCGAGCTCCCCGCCATCGCGGCCTCCGCGAGGATCGGGTGGAGCAGTCCGAGGATGGCCACCGGGATTGCGACCGTGTTGTAGAAGTAGGCCCAGAACAGGTTCTGGCGAATCTTCCGGAACGTGGCGCGCGACAGCCGGACTGCCTTCACGACGCCCATCAGGCTTCCCTGGACGACGATCATGTCGGCCGCCTCGATCGCGATATCGGTGCCCGTGCCGATCGCGATTCCGACGTCCGCCCGAATCAGGGACGGCGCATCGTTGATCCCGTCTCCTACCATGGCGACGGTTCGTCCCGAAGCCTGGAGTTCACTGATCGCTGCGACCTTGTCGGCCGGCAGCAGGCCGGCACGCACGTCCTTGATTTCCACCTCTTCCGCGACCGCAGCTGCCGTGCGTTCGTTGTCGCCCGTCAGCATCACCGTTTCGAGTCCGAGTTCGTGGAGCAGGCGGATCGCTTCCCGACTGTCGTCCTTGATCCGGTCCGCGACGGCAAGCAGTCCAACCGCCTGTCCGGCCACCGCCACGAACATCACAGTCCGGCCCCTGGATTCCAGCTCTACCGCGTCCGCCTCGAGTTCGTCGAACCGAATTTCCTCCCGGGCCAGTAGCCGCCGGCTGCCGACGAGCACCTGCCGGTCGTCCACCTGGCCCACCACGCCCAGACCGGGGATCGCTTCGAAATTCGCCACTGCAGGCAGCGGGATTCCGCGTTGCCTGGCGGCGGCTGCAACGGCTGTTCCGAGCGGGTGCTCGGACACGTCTTCGAGCGCGGCCGCGAGACGCAGGACCTCCGGCTCATCTCTGCCGGCGGCGAGCCTGATCTCGGTCAGCTCCGGGGCGCCACGCGTTACGGTACCCGTCTTGTCGAACACGATGACGTCTGCTGCTTCGAGAGTCTGGATCGCGGCTCCATCACGGATCAGGACCCCGTGCTCGGCGCCCATTCCGGTTCCGACCATCAGGGCGGTCGGGGTCGCGAGCCCCAGGGCACAGGGACATGCGATGACCAGCACCGCGAGCCCGGCGAACACGGCCAGGGATACGCGTCCGAGGTCGGGCTGGACCCATGGCAGCCACAGCTCCGCCCGTTCGGCGATGGACTGGAACACGTCCGGCACGAGCAGCCAAGCGAGCAGAGTAGCCGCCGCCAGGCCGAGGACGATCGGAACGAAGACCGCGGTGATCCGGTCCGCGAACTCCTGGATCGGGACCTTGCTGCCCTGCGCCTGCTCGACCATGCGCACGACGCCGGCGAGGAAGGTGTCCTCTCCGACGCCGGTGGCGCGAACCCGGAGAACACCCTGCCGGTTAATCGTCGCGCCGATCACCGGGTCTCCCGGCGACTTGTCCACCGGGAGGGACTCGCCGGTAGCGATCGATTCATCCACGGCGCTCAAACCGTCGACCACTACCCCATCGGTCGGGATCTTCTCGCCTGGCCGCACCAGCATGATGTCGCCGACGCCGACCTCGGCGACCGGGACCTCGAATTCCTCTCCATCCCTGATGATCCGGGCCGACCGGGCTTCGAGCGCCAGCAGTTGCTGGATCGCGGCCGAGGTTCTGCCACGTGCCCGCGTCTCGACGAATCGGCCGGTGAGATGGATCGCCATGATCATCGCGCCGACGCCCGCGTAGTTCATGATCATCGGACCGAAACCCAGGCGATGACCCGCGGCGAACAGTCCGGTGATCGCCGCCGCTCCGCTTCCGAGCGCGATGAGCGTATCCATGTTCGGGTTGCGGTGCCGGAGGGCTGCGACCCCGCTCCGCATGGTGTCCTGTCCCGGGCCGAGAAGAACCGGGATCGCCAGCAGCAACAATCCGAGCTCGAACACGATCGGATTCGGCCACAGAATTCCGAATCCCATCTCCGGGATCATCCACACCATGATCGGGATCGTCAGCCCCCAGGCGACGATCATCCGACGACGGGCGAGCTCGACCTTCTCCTCGCCGCGCCGGAGCCGCTCCCTCTCTCGCTCCGCGCGGTCTCCCGAGGTGTCCCGACGCTCCAGCCGGAATCCGGCCTCTTCCACCTGCCGGGCGAGCCGCTCAAACCCGACCAGGTCTTCGTCGAACCGGACCGTCGCGGTCTCGGCTGGAAGG
>JAENXO010000344.1 GCA_016649455.1 Gemmatimonadota bacterium
ATGGAGAGCCGCGAATGCTCCATCCGAGGGAGCCTGGAGCGAGCCGGCACTGCCGGTTCCCACTCCGCGGTACCCGCCGTCCATTCGCATGCTGAAGTAGCCGGGAGTGCGCTCGTCCGGGTCCGCCGGATTGGGCATCGTCTCGAAGGCGCGGCCGGAGGTCATCCGGTTGAACCCGCGGATCGGGTTCAGAACGAACGCCGCCGCCTCCCGCCCGAATCTCGCGAAGCCCCCGGACTCGTTGTCGAGCACCGCCGAGGACAGCCGATAGGTCGCCTCACCCAGCGCGATCCCGCCGAGGCTCGTGTTCACGACGTCGTTCATCGCCATCCGGTGGGTCTCGCCGCAACACTCCCACATCAGACTCCCACCGATCGTGTATGGCACGGTGCTCCAGAACCGGAGTCCGTTCGACCGCCCGGCGTTGTGATACAGGCTTCCGTGGAACGGATGGTCCATCACGTTGGTCGAGAACAGATTGCCGTCGTATTCGAACCCGCTGCTGATGTTCTCCCACCAGGTCTTCGGGTAGACGCGGGTGAAATCCGCGTCACGAAGCCAGTGGTTGATCCCCCATGTGACGAGATTGATAGTGACGACCTCAAACCCGGCCATGAACGGACTATGACGTGCTCCCCACCCGTCCACCCGGTACGTGCGGACTTCGTCAGCCGGCCCGTCGGCTTGTCCCGCCGCTGAATCGGGCGACACCGCCGAGGTCACAGCCGGCATGCCGGATTGGAGCTGGAGCGCCGCCAGCTGGAGAGTCTGGTCCTGGGCGTTCGCGGGTCCGGCGAATCCGAGCAGCAGGCACAGAATGACGGGTGCAAAAAGCCCGTGACATGGCGATTTGCACGCCTGCCCGGCCCTCACGCTCCGATGTCCCTGCTGCTTCCACATCCCGCCGATCCCCCGCTTCGGCCGGCGGTGCCGCCGGGGCTCACTACGGCCCCGCGTGGCTGCCGCCGAACCATTAAATCAAGATGCATACCGTCGAGAACGCAAGGTCTTTGTGCAGGGAGAGTACGCGGGGTATGGCGGGGGCCGGAGCCAGTATCGAGCTGGCGTCGACCTGGTGTCGAGCTATCGTCTGCCGCCGCCGTCCAGGGCGACGTCCCAGGTGCCGTAGAATCTGAGCTGCGGCACACGCTGACTCGTGTTGTCGAACAGCTCGAAGTGGCTGTCGCGCAGGAACAGATAGGCATCGGCGCCGACGCCGAATTTCGAACCGATCGGAACCATGCCCCGAAGGCCTATGAGCTGCACGATATGGTAGGCGTCACTTCCATTCAGGTTCGAGCCGTTCTGGGTGTCGAGCCACTGGTACCAGTAGAACGCGCTGAACACCTGCCGGCCTTTTCGGGACAGGTGGGCGCCGATCCGGCCGCCAACACCGGGTCCGAAATCATACTCACGGAACCGCTCGCGATTCGGAATGTCGTTGGCGAGGAATGCCCACTCCGAGTTCACGGCACCGAGAATCATGAAGATCGCGTCGAGCTGGGTGCGGATCGACCAGTCCTTAGACAGACCGAAGCGGGAGTGCAGCGAAGCGTCGAGCATCTGTCCGCCGAACTCGAACGCGTTGTTGTTCATGTACTGGAATTCCTGCTCGACCGCGAACACGTGCTGCGTGTTCTCGCTCTTCTTCAGATCCGTGGTGAACAGGTTGCCGCGGATGCTGTGCCGGCCCAGGGTCTTCTTGTCTCCGAAATTCAACTGCAAACCGAAGTCGAAGATGTCGAATGGCTTGCGCCGCTGGCTCGCGAATTCGTCACCGAACTTGAACTCGACCTGGAACAGACCGTGTGCCTCGGAGCTGTCGCTCAGCGATTCTCCTTCGCCGATCACCCGGACACCGGCGATGAGCCGGTTCGACAGGACGTTCGGAATCCGGTCTTCGGGCTCCTCCGGGTTGGGCATCACGCGGCCCGAGCGACCCGACACGAGCCGATTGAAGCCGCGCACCGGGTTCAGCGCGAACGCGCCGATCTCACGCCACGTACGTTCGGATCCGGTGGCCGTATTGTCGAGCACAGTGCCCGAGATGCGGTACAGCGATTCGCCGACTGCCGCCCCGCCGACACCCGTGGCGATCCAGTCGTTCCACGCCGGCGGGTGCGTCTCACCGCAACACTCCCACATCGCGCTGCCGAACAACGAGAAGCCGAGCGACTCCCAGTAGTTGAACCCGTTCGCGCGTCCCGCGCTGTGGTACAGGCTGCCGTGGTACGGGTGCGCGAACATGTTCGTGGTGAAGTGATTGTCGTCGTATGTGAAGCCACCCGAGATGTTCTCCCACCAGCTGCGGGGACTCACCTGCGTGAAGTCGGCGCCGCGGATGTACTCGTTGAACGACCACACCAGGATGTTGATCGCCACGACCTCGCCGACGGCGGCCCCGAGGCTGCGCCTTTCGCCCCACGGGCCGATCCATTCGCCGTCGTCCTGGGTCGCGGGAGCGGATTCGGAGACTGCGGTCGTTGCCCCGGTCTCGGCCTCGACGGCCGGGTTCCCGTAGATCGTGACCGCTGCGGCCGGCTGCAGCCGCTCGGCGTTCGTCTGCTCAGGGACCTGCTGGGCGAAACCGTCAGGCGTGACGAGCACGAGGAACGCTGCGAGCGCCCACCCGGTCCTGCGTGCCGTGCCCGCCAATCCGGGCCTTCTCGATTCGCTCATATCACGGATAGAACGAAGTGCCGACCAGGAATCCGAACGTGGAGCCGGAGTCGAACGGCTCGAGCCCCTCCGCCGCGGGGGTCACCTCGGTGATGTTGAATTTGCTCCACACGGCCGACACGTCGGCGCTCCACTTCTTCGCGAACGGAATCTCGAGGCCGCCCCGCAGCGTGTACTGGATCCCCTTTTCGCGGTCCGAGGTGTTCTCCCCCGGCTCCTCCGGCGGCGAGAGCCAGTAATTCCATTCCGGGCGGAAGCGGACGAAGCCGATCCGGCCCTCGAGGTAGGGCTGGAAGGTGCCGGTGGTGATGAACTTGTATCCGATCAGCAGATTCAACGTCACCCTGCTGACTCCCTTGGTAAGTTCCTGTACGACCGGCGGGACGCCCTCCGCGTCCACGTCGTACGATACGACGTTCACCCCGAGCCCGGTCCGGAGGTGGCCGAACAGATAGTACATGTCGAATTCGCCCGTGATGCCGGATTCGAGGACCTGCGAGGCCCCGCCACTCACGGATTCCCAGCCGAGTGCGCCGGTAAAGCCGAACCCGCTCTGGGCGGCGAGCGGGGTGCTCGCGCCGAGACTTATGGCCAGCATGACGAGTGTGGCTGCGGCGTGTCTCAGACCGGCGTCTCCGTGGGACGAGAGGGGTGCGAGACCGGAATTTCACTGACGGTACTCGGGGCGGTTGCCCCGGCGCAAGGGTCGGAACACGAGGGACGTGATTCACGTGAAAACCAGTACAGTGGAGCACTCACTGCCCGACAGGTGTTCAACATAGCGAAGGGCAGGGACTGGTCCGCTCCACTGGCGCTCCACCCTGTTTCACTTGCAGGAGAATGCTCACCCGGATGC
>JAENXO010000044.1 GCA_016649455.1 Gemmatimonadota bacterium
CTCGACATTCACTTCAAGCGGGGGCGCGCAAAGGTCACGATCGGCCTGGCGCGCGGAAAGAAGCTGCACGACAAACGCGATTCCCTGAAGCGGGATGACATGCGGCGGGAGGTCGAGCGTGCGCTTCGGACGAGAGACTGATGGGGTGAGAACCCTGGCTGGAAGGCCGTGGTCGAGGATGCTCGGTGCGGGCGTGCTCGCCTGTCTGGTATTCACCGGCTGGCCTGCCGGCCTGTCGGCCCAGGGATCCGCGGGAAACGAGACCGTCGTGCTCGCCGGGCGGGAGTACTCCGTGGCGGTGAGTCGAGAGCTCGGCTATCCGGCGTTCCGCTGGAGCGGAGCCCCGGCGGAGATCATCAGCGGTACCGCCCTTGCTCGCGGAAGGGGAACGGCCGCGACCTCATGGGGAGCGGGAATTGAAGTCCGGGCCGGAGCCCCGTTCGCCCGTTTGGGTGAAGCGGCATTGCCGATGCTCAACTCTCCGTATGTCTCGGGTGGAGAACTCTGGGTTCCGCTCGAGCTTCTCACCAGGGTCGACGGCGCCCGGCCGAGCGGCGCAGTCGATCCTGATCCGCAGAACATCTCTGCCGGTTCGCGGGAGCCGTATCCAGTCCCGGCGCGGCGTCGGAACGAGCCCTGGAAGGTCACGATCGACCCCGGCCACGGAGGGCACGACCCGGGAACGGTGAATCGCCGGACGGGTGCGCGAGAGAAGGACATCGTACTCGCGGTCAGCAAGTATCTGCGCGACGAATTGCGTGATCGGCAGGGCATCGAGGTGGAACTGACGCGCGACGACGACAGGTTCATTCCTTTGAAACAGAGACCGAAACAGGCTCGCACGAGTGGCGCGGACCTGTTCATGTCCATTCACGTTAACGCCGAGCCGGGCGGCGGTACCACCGCGCGTGGTTTCGAGACCTACTATCTTGCGCCCACACGGGACGACGAGTCCGCACGCGTGGCCCGGCTCGAGAACAGCGTGCTGGAGCTGGAGGGCGAAGAGGGTGGATTCGCCGGCGAAACAGCGGTCGACAAGATCGTGTCGGGGATCGTAAGGGACGACAATCGGGCAGTGTCAGGCAGACTCGGTGGCTACGTGCAGAACGAGATGCGGCAGGTGGCAGAGGGACCGGATCGGGGAACCAAGAAGGGCCCGTTCTGGGTTCTGGTGGGCGCGACAGGCCATATGCCGGCGGTGCTCGTGGAACTGGGGTTCATTACGAATGCGAAAGATGAGCGACGTTTGACCGATAAGAATTTCCAGAAGCAGGTGGCGTCGGCACTTGCCGACGCCGTCGAGTTGTATTTCGAATTCTATGACGGAGCCCAGTCTCGGGTGGGGGGCGCTCGTTGAACTCTGGTCTGCTGCGCCTTTTCGCGCTCGGAATTCTGCTCTTGGGAACGACGACGTCCTGCGTCTACTTCAACGCGATGTACGATGCGGGCAACGCCTATGACGCGGGGCTCGATGCTCTGCAGGAGGGGCAGGGGAGTTCCGCACGACTGCAGTTCGACAGCGTTATCGCCAAGACCGACCGCATTCTCCGGAGTCACCCCGGCAGCAAGTGGGCCGACGACGCCGCTCTTCTCAAGACTCGATCCGAGATCTACAACAAGTTGTGGGCAGCGGCTTCCGGGTCCTCCGTTCTCGCCTTGACACTGTCGAGAAGCGCGAGGGATTCGGCGACTGCTACGGGGCTGGGTGGAATCGCGGCCCTGCAGTTGGAGCATCCCCAGCAGTCTGATTCGATGCTGAGCCTGGCGCTGGCCGGGGATCTCACTGGCGACGACCGGGCGACTTTCCTGTTTCATCGCGGTCTCGCGCGTATGGAGACAGGCCGGACGTCCGAGGCTGCCGCAGATCTGCAGACCGCTGCTGAACAGATCGATCTGACCCGCGAGGCACGTCTGGAGCTGGCGCGAGCCCTGCGTCAGATCGGGGAGTACGAACGCTCGGTCGATGTCACGACCGATATTCTGATGGCCTATGAATTCGGATTGCTGTCCCGGGCAGAGCGGGCTCAAGTCGATTCCCTCAGCGCTCTCGCCCCCGCTGTCCTCGAGCCCGCACTTGCCGAGCTGCTGGCGTCTCCCGGCCTGCAGCCTTCGATGACCGCGATGCTCCAGATGCTGCGTGGACAGGCACTGGAAAATCTCGGTAATTCCGTGACGGCAATCACGGTCCTGGACAGTGCAGCGACCGTGGGCTCCTCGAACCGCTGGGCACAGGAAGCGAGTCTGCGCGCCTCGGTGATCCGGATCCGGCGCGCGCAAGAGCCTGGTGAAATTCAGGAGACGGTGCCAGCTCTCGATCGGGCGAAATTGTCGTCCGCGCCCGGTGTACGGGATACAGCGGCGCAGATGGCCCGAGCGGCGCTCCTGTTCGGGGAATTCACCAAGGCGTGGGAGAGTCGCGGAAGCTCCGCTGCGGAAGCCGCTCTGCGGGCCGCTGAACTGGCCGGCACCGAGCTTCGGTCTCCGGCCGTGGCGCGCGGACTCTACCTGAAGTACCTGGAACTCGCACCGGAGTCGCCATGGGCCGTGAAGGCGATCTACGGAGCCCTGGCTTTCTCCGGCCATCAGCCGGGGGACTGGGTCGGGGATGAAGGGGCGGTGACCGATCGGGAACTGCTCGCTCGGATCAATTCCATCCCGGCGGACAACCCCTACCGGCTGGCGATGGCCGAAGAATTGCGGGACGTGTGGGCCGACTCGTCCTACGTGCTTGCCGAGGTCGATCTGGAGCGGCGAATCTCGGAAATTCAGATGCTGTTCGATACCACCGTCGTCCGGGTCCGACGGGACACGATTCAAATTCGTGATGAGCCGGAGGACGACGACGTCGGCGTATCGGCCGTAGGAGATGTGGAACCCTGATGCATGCGCCAATCCGATGCTGGGCGGAAGTGCGCTCGCTCCGGGAAGCCGCTCAGGAAACCTGGTGGTTGGAGGTCCATGCTCCGGCGATTGCGGCCTCGGCCGTCCCGGGGCAGTTCCTGATGGCGGGGTTCGGGCTCACGCAGGTGGGGGCCCCGTTTCTTCCACGCCCATTCAGCGTCGGGTGGACGGATCGCGCAACCGGCACGGTCGGCCTGCTGATCCGGGAATTCGGCGCGGGCACCAGACGGCTCGCCCGGCTGCGCGACGGAGATCAACTGCTGCTTCTCGGCCCACTCGGTCGGGGATTCCATATCCCGGCCGGGCGTCCGACAGTCTGTGTCGGCGGTGGTGTCGGGCTCGCCCCGTTCCTGTTCCTGGCCTCGGAGGCCCGTGATTCTGCGGCCGAGGTCCGCCTGCTGTATGGGGAGCGCACTGCCGACCGGGTGTTCGATCCGGTGCTGATCGCGGAACTGACTGGCGTCGAGCCCATCGTGTACACGGAAGACGGAAGCATCGGCAGACACGGACTGGTGCTCGATGGGATCGATGTTTCAGATGATCCGGTCCTTCTCGGGTGCGGTCCGACTCCGATGCTGAATGCGCTGGAAAAGTTCGCGCGGGAGCGCGGATCTGATCTCCAGGTTTCCGTCGAGGAGCACATGGGCTGCGGCATCGGAACCTGCCAAGGCTGTGTCGTGCGGGGTGTGGACGACAGTTGGCTGAAGTCGTGTACTGAAGGGCCAGTGTTCGGTGCGGGGGAGCTGGCATGGCCGATCTGACTCAGACCGTGCTCGGGGTGGACTGGCAGAGTCCAGTGCTTCTGGCCTCGGGCACCTGCGGATACGGTGAGGAATACGCCGAGTTGATTCCGCTGGATCGCATCGGGGGACTCGTGACGAAGGCCGTGAGTCTCGAGCCGAGAATGGGGAACCCTCCCCACCGGGTGGCCGAGACACCAGGTGGGATGATCAACGCGATCGGGCTCCAGAACGTTGGCCTGTCGGCGTTCATTCGCGACAAGCTTCCCTGGCTGCGTGAGAACCTGTCTCGCGCCCGGGTGCTGATCAACGTGGTCGGGCATACCGAGAAGGACTTCGTCGAAGTCGTATCGGGCCTGGACGACCAGTCTGGATTTCTCGGATACGAGATCAACGTATCCTGTCCGAACGTGAAGGATGGGACGCTGTTCGGTGCCGACCCCGAAACGCTGGCGAAGCTGGTGGCCGCCTTGCGCCACGAGACCGAGCGGCCGCTGGTGGTCAAGCTCACGCCGAACGTACCGGACATCGGGTTGTACGCCCGGATCTGCGAGGAAAACGGGGCAGACGGCCTGAGTGCGATCAACACGTTCCCCGGCATGCTGATCGACATTGACCGCCGTCGACCCGTGATCGGAAACGTGTCCGGCGGAGTGAGCGGCCCGGCCATCCTCCCGATGGGAGTCTACCTGACCTGGAGGGCCCGGCAGGCCACGTCGCTGCCGATCATCGGAATCGGCGGAATCCGATCGGGCAGTGATGCGCTGCAGTACGTCCTCGCCGGCGCGACGCTGATCCAGGTGGGAACGGCCCTGTTCGTCGATCCACAGGTCGCGATTCAGGTCCACCAGGAGATCGATGACTACTGCGAGCGCAACCGGGTGACTCTGCGGCAACTGGTCGGGGCGCTCGAAATTCCCGGAGATCCCGCGTGACCCGTCTTCCAGATGTGATCGTCGCCCTCGACTTCCCTGACCCCGAGACGGCCTGGGAGCTGGTGGAACGCCTGCCGGTGGATACCTGGTACAAGGTCGGACTGGAGCTGTTCACGCGAGCCGGTCCCCCGGTTGTCGAACGCCTGGTCGGTGAGGGCCGCAACGTATTTCTGGACCTCAAATTACACGACATTCCCAATACGGTGGCCGGCGCCGTCCGGTCTGCCTCCCGACTCGGGGCACGGCTGCTGACGGTGCACGCGGCCGGCGGTGAAGCCATGCTGCGAGCCGCAGCGCAGGCGGCTGCCGAGTCGGGAGGCGACGGTGGTTCCGAAGAACCGTCGGACCGTCTGCGCCTACTCGCGATCACGGTTCTCACCTCGCTGGATGACGCCGCCCTGTCTGCCGTGATCGGACCCGGCGCATCGGTCGAGGAGACGGCCGGACGACTGGCAGGCCTGGCGCGCGAGAGCGGGATCGACGGTGCCGTATCATCGGTGAACGAGTGCCGGGCGATCAAGCTGGCGTGCGGGGCTGAGTTCCTCGTGGTCACGCCGGGAATCCGCCTCGCGGGCCAGGGAACCCAGGACCAGTTGCGTGTCGCGACGCCCGCAACCGCACGGGCCGCAGGCGCGGATTACCTGGTCGTCGGTCGAACCATCACTCAGGCCACCGATCCCGCCGAGGCGCTGGAGCGTGTCCGTGCGGCGCTGCTCGACTGATCCCGTGTCGCCCTCGATCCATTCGCTCGGCCGTCTCCTGCTCCTGCCGTGCGCCGTGCTTTCATGTTCCGGAGACCCGGATCCCAATGACCCTATCGCCTGCACCGAGGAATTCCGGTCCTGGAGTGTGGTCGTCGTCGATTCCGCCGGAGCCCCGATCGACGGACTGACGGTCCAGGTGGTCCGCGCTTCGTCCGGAGCGCAGCTCTCGTACGGAGAGCCAGCGTTCTCGGCCGGGAGCTACCGGATCATGGATGACGGCATGGCTGCTGAGATCCGGATCGAAGGCGAGACGATCGAGGCCAGAACATCAGGCGGCGGGGAGACGTTTGACGCGGCGTGGGAGTTCGGTGCCGATGCGTGGCGTTGTCACGTGGAAAAGCTGTCCGGTCCGGACACGGTCACGGCCGTGGTCGCACGTTGAGCGAAGAACTGCCCGTCACTCCATCCAGATGCCCGGCGCCTCACACATCGTCCGGGGACAGAACGACGGGCGCGCCCGCGCTACGCTGGTCGAGGTAGCTGCGGTACAGATCCGAATGTGACGCCCGCTCCGTCACGACGCGCTGGTAGTCGCCGGTCAGTCCCAGCAACAGCTCAGCGGTCTCACGGACAGCATGGGCTCCTCCTTCGCGTCCGGTCACGTACTCGCACAGGCCTTCAGCTTCTGCGTACTGCGCGAGAAGTGGCGCTCCCCCGTTTCGGACCAGGATCCGAAGGCCGCACTGTCCCGCGACTCCCAGGTCGAGCACGTCGTCGAACACAAAGCAGATCCGCTCGGGGCGAATGTCGAATCGCGTTTGAATGTCGTCGAGCGCGGCCCGCTTGTTCAGGAATCCCCTGTACACGGCCTGGAACCGCTCCCGTTCGGCCAGTCGAACCGCCGTGGGATTGTCCTGCCCGGTCAGAATTCCCGTGAACGGCAGACTTCTCTGGTCACGCAGCCACCAGGCGAAACGCAGCAGGTTCGTGCCCATCGAATCGGCCTCTGAGAAGCCGCTGGGGCTGCCCTCGCTCTTCCGGCCGGTGTTGAATACCCCGTCCCAGTCGAACAGGAATGCCCGGACGCCGGACAGCCGGGCCCGGATATCTCCGACCGGAGCGACGATTGATGCGCCGCCGGCTCGAAATGGCGCCAGGACCCGCTCAGTCTGATCCACGCGCGTTCCCCCGTGATCCCGCCCTGACGTGCAACTCAGAGGTCCTGGATGTCGAGCATGCCGGCGGGTCGACCATGCTCGAGCACCAGCAGGTTGTCGACCTTGTGCCGGTGGAACAGCTCGCTGGCCTCGTTGAGCCTGGCGCTGGAGTCCACCGAGATCGCCGAACCGTATTCGAGGTCGCCCATGCGCTGATCCAGCACATCTCTGCCGTTCCGCTGGAGGAGGCGCCTGAGGTCACCGTCCGTGAATACGCCGACCAGCCCGCCATCATCATCGATCACGGTCACACAGCCGAATCCGTATTCGGTCATCTTGACGATGGCGTCCCGGAGCTCCGTATCGTGGGGCACGAGAGGGTTGACGCTATTCATCACGTCGCCAACTGACTTGGTCAACATCCGGGTGTGCACCCGGAACTGGTCCGTCCCGACGGTGGTGAACACGTTCTCGGTGAGCCGGGTGAGGATGGAAAACGGGACCGTGATCGTGTGCGCGCCAAGCTGGAGCGCGTTGCGGACGTGCTCGACGTGGCGCACGGATGAAAACATGACCTTCGTTTCATAGCCGTATCGCTCGACCGCATCGACGGAATCCGCTACCAGCGCCAGCGCGTCCTGTCCCTGGTCCTGCAGCCGCCCCACGAGCGGGCAGACGTACGCCGCTCCCGCGTGCATTGCCATGTAGGCCTGCTGCAGCGTGTACACCAGGTGGACGTTCACCAGAAGTCCCTCGTCCGTCAGCCTCCGGCAGGCCTTCACCCCCTCGAGCGAAACGGGGATCTTGAACACCGTGCGTCCGGGGTCCAGGCCGATTTCCACCTGGCGGATCGCCTCTCTGCGGATCTCATCCGACGTATCCCCCAACGCCTCCACCTGCAGCACGGGGACGATCTCGGCGATCTCGAGCAGATATGCGTCGATGTCGTCGATCCCATGCCGGTGCATGAACGTCGGTGTCGTCGTCAGGCCGTCCAGGAAGCCGAATCCGAATGCCTCCTCGATCTCCTGCCGGTCCGCACTGTCCAGGTACAGCTCCATGTCTACTCTCTCTTCAGCTCAGGTCGCGGTGACGGACTTCGACCGCGTGCAGGTCGAGTAACGGTGAGAGAAACGCCTCGAGGTCGAATACGCACAGCTGACTCGCGGCATCGCACAGCGCCTGCGATGGGTCGGGGTGTGTCTCGATGAACACACCGTCCACGCCGGCAGCCACACCCGCCCGCGCGATGGTCGGGAGGAACTCCCGCGCTCCACCTGCCGGGTCGGCGCTCGGAATCCCGTATCGCCGGATCGAGTGCGTAATATCGAACACCGTCGGAAAGCCGGTGGCGCGCAGATGGTGAAACGCCCTCGGATCGACGACCAGGTCGTTGTAGCCGAAGGTGTATCCGCGCTCGGTCAGCACGATCCGCTCGTTGCCGCGGGCCAGCACCTTCTCCACCGGCCGGATCATGTTCTCCGGCGCCAGGAACTGGCCATGCTTCAGGTTGACGACCCTGCCGGTATCAGCCGCGGCAACGACCAGCTCCGTCTGCATGCACAGGTAGGCCGGGATCTGAATGATGTCCAGCACCTCTCCTGCCGCAGTCGCCTGGGCGGGTGTGTGAACGTCAGACAGAATCGGGAATCCGAAGTCCTCCCGGATCCGCTCCAGGGTGCGCAGTCCCTCGTCGAGTCCCGGGCCCTGGTAGTAGTCGAGGTTGCTTCGATTGTCCTTGCTGAACGAAGACTTGTAGATGATCCCGATCCCGGTGCTCGCCGCGACCCGCCGGAGTTCTTCCGCGGTCCGGAGCATCACCGACTCGTCCTCGATCACGCAGGGGCCCGAAATGAGGAACAGCTCCTCGCCACCGACTTCGATCCCGCCGACCTCGAATCGTCGTGTCGCCATCGCTATAACCTGCGGTAGATGGACTCGAGCCGGTCGAGCGTGATCTCGTCCGCCCAATCCGGCCCGATCGCGTGGTCCCACATGTGAGGAAGACCGTAGGCGATCTCCGCCATCCGCGAGATCTGCCCGTCGGTCCAGCCGGCGGCCATTCCCTCCGGCAAGCTCACGGAATGCTTTTCGACCATGGCATCGAATTCGTCCACGCCTCGAGGATAGAAATCGCGAAGTTTCCGGAACGCCACGCAGTTCGCGATCCCATGGCGCATTCCCAGCACGTACGACAGCCCGTACGAGATGGCGTGGCAGGCGCCGACTTCCGAATAGGTCAGGCTGAGTCCGCCGAACAGGGAGGCGATCATCAGCTTCTCGTCGTTTCCGGGAGACCGACCTGCGCCTTCATCCAGGAACACCTCGCGGCACAGCGACAGAGCCCCGTCTCCGTATGACTTGCTGAACGCGTTGAAGTGTCTGCCCGTCTCCGCCTCGATGCAGTGGATGTAGGAGTCCATCCCCGTATAGAACCAGTGATCCGTCGGAACCGAGGCGGTCAGTTCGGGATCGAGAACGAGCTGATCGAACGGCGTCCACTCGCACTTGAGGCCGAGCTTCTTCTCCGGTCCGGTCAATACCGCCGTCATCGAGACCTCGGCGCCGGTGCCGGAGATCGTCGGAACCCCGCAATGCCACACGCCCGGGCGCTGAACCAGGTCGAGTCCCTGGTACAGCGTCGAAGAGCCCTCGTTCGTGAACATCAGGGAAAGGGCTTTCGCAAGGTCCATCACGCTGCCCCCGCCGATCCCGACGACCCCGGAGGGAAGGCCCCGCTCGGACAGGATCTCATCGCGCAGCTCATCGACGTGGCCGGTCTTCGGTTCGTCGTGGCTCGCGTCGATGAATCGGACTACATCTGCGGCGAGAACCGGCAGCCGGCCCGGCAACGGGCGTTCCTCGAACCAGTCGTCCACGAGAAACACGAAGTACCCTTCGCCTTCCGTCCGCTTCGGATCGAGAATCGACCCCAGCTGGTCGAGCGCTCCCCGGCCGTATACCAGCTGGCCGACATTCCGGAAGTTCTTGTGCATTCTCAGGCCGCCCGTCAGCCGAGGACCCGGGCGAGCGCTGCCCGAAGATCGTCGGCGATCCGTTCCGTCCGTCCGGTCTCCCACGAGCAGCCGATGCCGATCGAGATCAACCGGCCCACCACGTCCTGCGAACGCGGCAGCTCGAGCGCCCGATAGTCCTGTGGGGCTCCGAGGGAGTGGATCGCCAGGGGCGCCGCCGAGTCCAGGTTCTTCACGTGGTCCCACTGGTTGATGAAATGATACATGTTGGTGAACCAGTAGTTGATGCCCGGTACGTCCGCCGCCCGCAGGGACTCGACCGCCAACTCGGCGGTCGGCCGGTCCGGGAGCAGCAGGTCGAGGAAGGTCCCGGAGTCTCCGTCCGGATCCGGAATCCGCCGGAACGACAGCCCCGAAAGATCGGAGATCCGGTCCCGGAGGACCGCCTTGTTCGACCGGTTGGCCGACCGGACCGCTTCGAGCCTGCGCATCTGGGCCAGACCGATCGCCGCATGGAGCTCGCTGATCCGGTAGTTGAATCCGATGATCGGGTGATTCTCCATCCCCCGGTTCGAGCCGACGTGGTCGTGGCCGTGGTCGGCATAGCTGTCCGCCAGGCGGTAGCGCGCCTCATCGCTGGTGACGAACACTCCGCCTTCGCCCGCCGTGGTGATCTTGAAGAAGTCGAAGGAGAATGCCCCGGTAACGCCGAACAGTCCCACCGATCGCCCGTGGTACCAGGCTCCGAGCGCCTGGCCCGCGTCCTCGATCAACACGAGATCCCGCTCCCGGCACAGCTCGAGGATCGGGTCCATGTCCGCCGCCGCCCCGCACATGTGCACGAGCAGCACAGCCTTCGTGTCGGGCGTCAGCGCGGCTTCGATCCCACTCGCGTCGAGGCACAGTGTGTCGTCGATCTCGGCGAACACCGGCAGCCCGCCGGCGAGCAGCACGGCCTCGATCGTAGCGAGATAGGTGAACGGGGGAACGATCACTTCGTCGCCATGCCCGATTCCGGCAGCCGCGAGAGCGCATGCCACGGCGGTCGACCCGCTGGAAACGGCGAGAGCGTGTGGGGCGCCGGTGTAGTCTCTGACGCAGGCCTCCATCTCCCGCGCCTTCCACCTGTCGCGCCTCAGCTCATCATGCCCGTACCGGAACAGGATCCCGGTTTCGAGCACCTCCATGACCTCCCGTCGTTCGTCCTCGCCGAACAGTTCGGTTCCCGGCATTGCGTGTCGCTCTTCGGGTAGATGGAATCCAGCGGGATGGGACCTTCCCATCCCGGCGACGCAAGCTATGGGTGGGCTCCGGGGGCGTCCAGCGATTCCGGCCGTCCCGGGCCCGAAATCCTGCGCCGTGAGTCGCAATCCCTGTCTCCCCATTCCGGCTCGGTTCTTGCCGCCCCCGACTGCATAATCGATACCGCCCAGAGCCCCGGAGGCCCACCATGTTCGCGTCCGGTTCGAGACTCACCCGATTCACTCTTCTTACCGCCGTGGCGGTCCAGAGCGTGATGCCTCGCGCGCTGTCCGCCCAGCAGGGTGACCGGGATGAGCGGATTGCGGAGCTCGCCGCGCGGTACGAGAAGTCCGAGCATCGGGTCGCGATGCAGGACGGAACGACCCTGTACGTGGCC
>JAENXO010000444.1 GCA_016649455.1 Gemmatimonadota bacterium
ACGATACTGAGGCTGATCCTCGGCCTGATCGGGCCCGATGGCGGTCGAATCCTCGTGCGCGACGAAGACGTCGCCACGGCCTCGCGGGATGATCTGCTCCTGCTGCGACGGGACATGGGGATGGTGTTCCAGGAGGCGGCGCTGTTCGACTCGCTGACAGTGTACGACAACGTCGCGTTCTACCTGCACGAGCATGAGGCCCTCCTGGAGGCGGAAGTCGGTGAGCGGGTAGACGAGGCCCTCCTGATGGTGGACCTCGACCCCGGCCAGGTGAAGGACCTGCTTCCAGCGGAACTGAGCGGCGGAATGAAGAAGCGAGTCGGCATCGCACGGGCGCTGATCCACCGACCCTTGATTCTGCTGTACGATGAGCCGACCAGTGGCCTGGACCCGATCACCACGCGTACGATCGACGACCTCATCCTGAAGTTGCAGCGCGACCTGGGGGTTACGGGTGTGGTGGTGACTCATGACATCCGGTCGGCCTTCCGGATCGGCAACCGGGTGGCTCTATTGTTCGAAGGCAGAATCATATTCCAGGGGTCTCCCGAGGAGATGATGGACTCCGACGATGGATACGTGCGTGAATTCCTTCATTGACGGCGCGTGCGCCCCCACCCGGATCCCGGGCTGGTCCGGAGCCGGAGGCACGCTTTGAAGCGCGGGTCGCCCATCACCTGGGAGCAGGTTCGCGTCGGGGTGCTCATCCTCCTGGCGATCGCGATTCTCTCCACCGCCGTGTTTCTCATCGGCGACACGGGCAACGTCTTCGGCCAGCGTTACCAGCTCGTCACCCTCGTTCGCTCCGCCGCCGGACTCGTTCCCGGGGCTTCCGTGCAACTGGCGGGCCAGACCGTCGGACAGGTGGACCGAATCGACCTGATCCCACCCGAGTCGCGACCGGCAGGAGGCGAGGCCGTGGAGATCCGGCTCGCCATCGATCTCACGGTACAGGAGCAGATCCGATCGGATTCGCGGGCACAGGTCCGTACGCAGGGCCTGCTCGGGGACAAGCTGATCGACATCACGCCCGGTACTGCGGGTGCGGAGATCCTCGCAGCAGGCGACACGGTCGCATCGTCGACTTCCGTGGACTATGACGCGCTGATCGCCGAGGGTGCGAGCGCCGTAGGGGAATTGCTCGAAGTGACGCGGAACCTGTCGGATCTTACTCAGGGCGTGCTGGAAGGCGAGGGATCTCTCGGACGACTCGTAACGGACGAAGCGTTGTACGTCAGGGTCACAGCGCTGGCCGCGAATCTCGATTCCCTGCTCGCTGTGGCATCGGCACCGAATTCGCCGCTGATGCGCCTGTTGACCGACGATTCGTTGTACTCTTCCGTGCGTTCTTCAGCGGAAGCCGTGGAATCTCTCACCGGCGCGGTCGCGCGGGGCGAGGGCACCATCGGTCAGCTCATCCAGTCCGATTCCCTCTATGTCGCTCTCCAGTCCTCCATGCAGAGGACTGACTCGTTGCTGGCCCGACTGCAGGCGGGAGAGGGTTCAGCAGGTAAGCTGCTCACCGACGAAGCCCTGTACGAAGAGCTCCTGAAGACCGTCGTCGACCTCAATGCGCTGCTGGCCGCCATACGGGAGGACCCGAAGCGCTACGTGCCTCCCGTCTCGGTGTTCTAGGCCGGCGGGAGGCTCCGGTCAGCTGCGCTCGGCAGCGAGTTCGTGCAGCGTGGCGAGACGGATGATCCGGTACCGGACCTGACCGCCGGGGAGAGTAACCTCGGCCTCTTCCCCTGTGGCCTTCCCGAGCAGCGCCTTTCCGATCGGCGAAGCCATCGAAATTTCCGAATTCTCGAGATTGATCACGTCGCCAAAGGCGACCGTGTAGGTCTCCGTGACGTCGTCGTCGAGGTCGAGGACCTCGACCTTCGAGCCGAAACCGACCCGGTCCTGCGGGATCTGCTCCAGATCGATCTCAGAAATTTCCGAGAGCCGACGCGAGATGTAGGTCAGGCGCGCGCGCACGAGCTGCTGTCGCTCGAGCGCCGCAGAGTACTCGGAATTCTCACGCAGGTCTCCGAGCGCGACGGCCTTCTCGATCTCTCCCGGCAGCGTCACGTTCAACTCATGAAACAGAGCCTCTGCCTCACTATTCAACTTGTCCAGCAGTTCGGTCAACACGGCATATCCAATCTTGGGTCCCTCCGAAGAGCAGTGTCAGCTCCCCGGAACGAAAACGCCGCGAGGCGCATGCTGAGCGCCTCGCGGGTCGAATGCATGATGGAGGTGCCGGGAATCGCACCCGGGTCCACGAATCTTTCTTCCTCGGCATCTACGTGCGTATTCGGGGATCTTGTCTCGCCTCAGGCAGGGCTCCCCAACGGCCCGCCATCAGCCAGCCACTACGGCTTTCGCCATCTCGTTGGCTGCGGTCGCGGCTCCCGCCTCCAACCAGCCCGATTTTCGACGTCCGTCGGACTGCCTCGGGCCGGGCATGTCCTGGGACGGGACGCGTTAGTTACGCGGCCAGCGCCATGTTATTGTTGGCACCTGAAAGGTTTCCCGGTGTTTAACGAGGGCCCGAGCACCTCGGCACGCTTCCTTGGATTCCAGTATTCGCGTCGAATCTGATTCACCCCCCAATTTCTGAAACAGCGGCAAAAAGCGGACCGCCCTGGCGGCCCGCTCATGTCTGAAACACTAGCGGAGGACGGACGTTC
>JAENXO010000243.1 GCA_016649455.1 Gemmatimonadota bacterium
GCGGCCGAACGCCTGGGAATCGGCGAACGGACCCTGTACCGGAAGCTGAAGGAATTCGGGATCGACGCCTGACATCCGCCGGAGCGTCAATCCCGACCTCAGCTCCAGGCTATCCTACGGAACTGCCCGCGACAGAACCGTCGCCAGTTCTCGATCCAGTCTGCTGCGGATTCCGACCCACTGCGGACCCTCCGCACCCTGATACAGAGCAACCAGGGGAAGGTCGAGGTCGACATCCTCGGTGTACACGTACAGCGCCATCTGCGTCTCCTGCTGGCGCAGTCGTTCGCGGGTGAAATCCGGGGTGATGGGGATGATGGCCAGCGGGCGGTAGATGAAGCTCTGGTTCCGGAATTGCACATCGTTAGGCTGGAAATTCTCTTCGTAGTTCCGCGTGAAGAAACTCACGAGGAAGACCCGCGGCCAGCCTCTTTCCCCCGCACGTCTCGCCCGCTGGAGGATCTCCTCTCCCCGGCTCACCTTGAAACTGTTCAGCCTGCGATAGGTGTCGGGGGCGGTGAGCCGGATTACCCATTCGTCCAGCGGAACGAGCTTGATGAGGAGAGTGCCCGACTGGATGCCGATCGTGATGTTGTCCTGGCTCAACGTGCCGTACCCCGCGGGGGGCAACGGACGGGCGGACGTCTGCTCGAGTTCCGGCGACCAGCCTTCCTGCTGGGCGACGGCCGGACGAACTCCCATCGCGCCGTCAGGCGCAGCCGTGCCGCCGCAAGCAGTCGCCACCGCCAGCAGCACGAAAGTGTTGAGTCCGCGGTGCGCAGTTCGGGAAGCGCCAGCGAGAATTGCGAATTTCGAACGATGGCAGGCACTGGGCATCAGGGGTTCCCCTCGGCATTCGAGTCGACGAGAGAGAGCAGACTCTCCACGAGCACATCGACACCTTCCCCGGTCTGGGCCGAGGTCGCAAGGACCTGGTCCGCCGGGATCTCCAGCTCTTTCCTGAGGTCCGCCACGGCCTTGCTTCGCCCGGAGCGGTTCAACTTGTCCATCTTCGTCAGCACGACGAGAACCGGAATCTCGTCTGCCGACAGGTAGTCGAGCAACTGCCTGTCGGCCTCCTGAATGCCCCGCCGGCAGTCTATCAGCAGCACCAGCCCGTCCAGCCGATCGTTGTGCGTCAGATAATCCTCGACCAGCCTTCTCCACGCGTCCCGGACCGCCTCCGGTGCCCGTGCGAAGCCATAGCCTGGCAGGTCTACGAGGAAGAACCGGTCATTGATGAGGTAGAAGTTGATTTCACGGGTCTTGCCCGGAGTGCCGGACACCCGGGCAATCCGCTTCCGCCCGACCACGGCGTTCACCAGGCTCGATTTGCCGACGTTGGACTTTCCGGCGATCGCGACCTGGCGCAGGTCTGCCGGAGGCGCCTGGCCGGGGCGGCCGATGGCCCCGGCAAACTCGACCTCTCGAATTCGGACTGCAGTCACAGAAACCCGGAGTCGTGATCGACCGGAGACCTACGCCTCGCGGCGCTGGGTCTCCGGCTCGAGTATGAGAAGAGGCTCGGCGCCCTCTTCGATCGTCTCGAGCGTGATCACGACTTCCCGGACATCATCCCGCGACGGGAGGGCGAACATGATCTCGAGCATCGCTTCTTCGAGGACGGCGCGCAGACCGCGAGCTCCAGTGCCCCGCTGAATCGTCTTGCTCGCGACAGCAGAAAGCGCCTTCGGATCGAACGTCAGCCCCACGCCCTCCAGTTCGAACATCTTCTGATACTGCTTGACCAGGGCGTTCTTTGGACGCTGGAGGATCTCCAGCATCGCGTCTTCGTCCAGGTCGTGCAGGGTCACGGTCACCGGAAGTCGACCGACGAGTTCCGGGATCAGGCCGAATCTCAGCAGGTCCTCCGGCTCGACCTGGTCAAGGGGGCTGGTGGTCGGGTCCGTCTCGCCGGCAGCCTCGTCACCGAATCCGATCTGCCGCTTTCCGAGCCGGGCTTCGATGATCTCCGCGAGTCCGTCGAACGCGCCCCCGCAAATGAACAGGATGTTGCGCGTGTCGATCTGGATGTACTCCTGCTGCGGGTGCTTCCGCCCACCCTGCGGCGGCACCGAAGCGACCGTTCCCTCGAGAATCTTGAGCAGAGCCTGCTGGACTCCCTCTCCACTCACATCCCGCGTGATCGACGGGTTCTCGCTCTTGCGGGCGATCTTGTCGATCTCGTCCACGTACACGATTCCGCGCTCGCACTCGGCGATATTGTAATCGCCCGCCTGCAGGAGACGGACGAGGATGTTCTCCACGTCCTCGCCCACGTACCCGGCCTCGGTCAGTGTGGTGGCGTCGGCAATGGTGAACGGAACCTGGAGCATTCGTGCGAGCGTCTGCGCCAGCAGGGTCTTTCCGACTCCCGTGGGGCCGAGCAGCATGATGTTGGACTTGTCGATCTCTACGTCGTCGATCAGGCCGCTGTGGTTGATCCGCTTGTAATGGTTGTATACGGCCACCGCGAGGCTCTTCTTGGCCTGCTCCTGCCCGATAACGTATTCGTCGAGGATCTCCTTGATCTCGATCGGGTTGAGAACCTCGGCGATCTGGGAAGCGGTCTCGCGATCGTCTTCCTCCGCCAGGATCTCGTTGCACAGCGAGATGCACTCGTTGCAGATGTAGACGTTGGGCCCCGAGATGAACTTCTTGACGCTTTCCTTGGATTTTCCGCAGAAAGAGCAACGAAGGTGCTTGTCGCCAGGCATGTGCGTCTCTCCTCGGTTCCCCGGGTCAGCTGCCGGAGTCGGATTCTTCGACGGCTTCGGGCCCCGTCAATTCGACCGCGGGCGCCTTCTTTCCGCCGTCGTCGCTCTCGCTTCCCGCCTGCACGATGATCCGGTCGATGATACCGTACTCCCGGGCCTCGACCGGAGACATGTAACGATCCCGGTCCACGTCCTCCGCGATCTGCTCGACTGTCTGTCCAGTGTGGTTCGCAAGCAACTCGTTGAGGCGCTCACGGGCGTACAACACTTCGCGTGCCTGGATCTCGATGTCGGACGCTGATCCCTGAGAGCCACCCGACGGCTGGTGGATCATGATCCTCGAGTTCGGCAGCGCGGACCGCTTGCCCGGAGTCCCCGCGGCGAGCAGAAAAGCCCCCATTGATGCCGCCATCCCCATACAGATCGTGGCAACCGGTGCCGTCATGTACTGGATCGTGTCGTAGATCGCGAGCCCGGCGTACACGCTGCCGCCCGGGCTGTTGATGTAGATGTTGATGTCCCGCTCCGGGTTGTCCGCCTGCAGGAACAGCAGCTGGGCAATGACGACGTTTGCTACGTCGTCGTTGATGGGCGTTCCCAGGAACACGATCCGGTCCATCAGCAGGCGCGAGAAAATATCATAGCTTCGCTCGCCCCTGCTCGACCGCTCGATGACATACGGTGCGTAAATCGTCATGGCTTCCATTATCTGCGGGAGTCGAATCCGCCGTTCAGGTATTCCTACCCGGGCTGTGCGGCGGGTTCCGGTCCCTGTCAGCTCGTTTCCTCGATCTCGGATTGCAACTTCAGGTACTCGAACGCCCGATCTACGGCGAGGTTGCGGCGCAGAGACTCGAATTGGCCCTCTTTCTCGAGGCGTCGCCGTACCGCCGCCGGCGCCATTCCGCTCCGCTCCGCCAGTTCACCGATCTTGCGCTGCACGTCTTCCTCCTCGGGCTGAAATCCCTCACGCTCGATCACGCGGTCAAGGATCATTTCCTCCTTGATCTGTCGCTCGGCATGGGGCGCGAGAGACTCCCGGGCCTGTTTCAACTCGTCTCCGTCCGCATCCTCCGGCGCACGAAGCATTCCATCCAGGTACCGGTCCACCAGCGACCCGGGAAGCGAGAAGGAGTTGGCCTCGATGAGCGCCTCGAGAATAGCGCCGCGAAGCCTGCCTTCCGCCTCGTCCTCGTGGTGCTTCGCGAGGTCTGCGCGAATGACTTCTTCCAGTTCCGCCGTCGTCTCCTGGGTTCCGCCGGTGGCACGTTTCACGAGCTCATCGTCGAGCTCCGGCAACACCTGCTCCTCCACACTGTCGACCGCGACGAACAACCGGCGCTGCTCGGCCTCGTCATCCTCGGATTCGCCTGGAAACTCGACCAGAAACGACCCGGACTCACCCGGCGCCAGTGTGGTGATCGCCTGCTCGACGTCCCGCAGCGCCTGACCGGTCCCGAGAATGAATCGATACGGCTTCGCCTCCACCGCCGGGGTTTCTTCACCCTCGGCCAGGGGGGCTACGCGGACTGCCACCTGGTCTCCAGTGCCCGCTTGCCGCTCGACTTCCTTCCAGTCCGCGAAGTCGGCGAGCACCCGGTCGAGGATCTCCTGCACCTCTTCGTCGGTCACCGGTCGGCTGTCCCGCTTGAGCCGGAATCCGCCGACGCGCGACAGTTCAACAGTCGGCATGATCTCCACGTCAGCCTGAAACGTCAGTCGCTCGCCCGGGGCGTACTGGACATTCGATACGCTCGCGGCCCCCACCGGCGTGATTTCAGTGGAGTCCACGGCTTCTCGATAGGCCTCTTCGATGAGCCGTTCCTGCACGATCTGGTCGAGTTCGAGGCCGAATCTCTGTTCGACGACGTCGGGAGGAACCCGCCCTTTGCGGAATCCCTTCAGTCGAATCGACTTCGCCAGTCGATTCCGCTCCCTGGCCCTGGCCCTGGCCACTCGCTCCGGGGCCACGGTTATGGTCAACCGCCGGGACCAGCCATCTCCGATCTCGACGGCGACGTCGAGATCGCTGGTTCCGCCATTCTCTATCGTTCCTGGTTCCATCAACGCGATCTCACTGCTGAAGGTCTGCATACGATGCGAAAGGGGGGACTCGAACCCCCACGGCCTCTCGGCCACCAGCTCCTAAGGCTGGCGCGTCTGCCAGTTCCGCCACTTTCGCCC
>JAENXO010000517.1 GCA_016649455.1 Gemmatimonadota bacterium
CACAGGCCGTCTCGTTCGATGACGGAGCGTGGGGTGAGGCGACGCTTCCGCACACACCGCGAATCGAGAGCCTGGTGACCGGAGCGCCGGGCAGCGACACGTTCCAGTGGCAGGGCACCTGCTGGTACCGCAAGCACTTCACCCTGGACCCCGAAACCGCTGGCCGAAAGGTCTTCCTCAATTTCGACGGCGCGATGAACGTGGCCGATGTGTGGCTCAACGGAGATTTCTTGGGCCGTCACATGGGGGGCTGGTTGCCGTTCGGATTCGACATCTCGGACCGGATCGCGGCCGACGGACAGAACGTCGTCGCCGTGCGCCTCGACAACCGGGACAACCCGGTAACGGGCCCGAAACCGCTCCCGCAACTCGACTTCAACCCGTATCACGGGCTGTATCGGAACGTCCACCTGGTAGTGAAGGACCCACTGCACATCACCGACCCCATCCTGGCGGACATTCCGGGCAGCGGCGGGGTCTTCGTGACGTACCCCGAAGTGTCGGCAGAAGCGGCGACGGTGCGGGCACGGGTCCACGTCAGGAATGATACTTCGCGAGGGCGCGAGTTCCAGGTTCACACGCGATTGCTCGACGGTGAGCGGAAGGTGGTGGCCGAGGCGACATCCGCCACCGTCCGGTTGGGCTCGGGCGAGGATCGGGCGGTGGTCCTGGCCCTGCGCGTGTCCGCTCCGAAGCTGTGGAGCCCGATTGCACCGCAGCTGTATACGCTGCACACCGAGGTCGTCGAAGACGGGACCGTGGTCGACGAGGAGCACACGCAGGTTGGGATCCGGCGAATCGAGATTTCGGACGACGGTTTCCGGATCAACGGAGAGCTGATGTTCCTCCGGGGCACGAATCGGCACCAGGAATACCCGTATGTGGGCTACGCGCTGTCGGACGCGGCTCAGTACCGGGACGCCCGCAAGATCAAGGACGCGGGTTTCGACTACATCCGGCTGTCGCACTACCCGCACGCGCCGGCATTCATGGACGCATGCGACGAGCTCGGCCTCGTCGTCATGGACTGCATTCCCGGCTGGCAGTTCTTCAACCGGGAGGACCCGGAATTCATCGAACTCCAATACGAGAACTGCCGGCGGATGATGCGGCGGGACCGCAATCACCCGTGCGTCATCCTGTGGGAGGTGTCGCTGAACGAGACCGACATGCCGGAGGAGTTCATCCGCCGGACGTACGAGATCGCGGGCGAGGAGTATCCGGGCGACCAGTGCTACACCTGCGGCTGGACCGCTGGATACGATGTGTTCATCCAGGCTCGCCAGCACGGCGGCTGCCGGGACGTCACCGATCGCTCCTGTGTGATCAGCGAGTACGGCGACTGGGAGTACTACGCGCAGAATGCGGGGCTCGACCAGGAAGCCTGGGCAAATCTCGCGCCTGATGCGGCCAACAGCCGCCAGCTACGCTGGCACGGCGAAGCCGCCCTCCTGCAGCAGGCGACCAACTTCCAGGAAGCCCACAACGACAACCTGAAGACGATCGCCTTCGCCGACGGCCTGTGGGTGATGTACGACTACAACCGGGGATATGCCCCGGACATCGAGTCTTCCGGCTGCATGGACCTGTTCCGGCTCCCGAAGTTCTCCCGCGAGTTCTTCCGCAGCCAGCGGCCACCGGATCAGCACCTGTGGCAGGCGGAATCGGGGCCGGTGGTATTCATCGCCAGCTACTGGACTCCCGACTCGAGCCCGACGGTGTGGGTGTTCAGCAACTGCGAAGAGGTCGGACTGGTCTTCAATGGAGAACTGCGCGAGCGACGCCGGCCCGACGCGAACCGGATCTCGACCCATCTCGCGCATCCTCCATTCACGTTTCAGCTGAAACGTTTTGAGCCGGGGACGTTGGAGGCGATCGGATACATCGGCGGCCGGAAGGCCGCGCACCACACGGTGCGGACGCCCGGAGCGGCGGGAAGGCTCACACTGCGGGTCGACGAAAGCTGGCGGCCCTTCGCAGCAGGCGGGAAAGACGTCGCCTTCCTCTACGCGGACCTCCGGGACGATTCAGGCACGATCGTGCCGGGCGCCTGGGAAAACGTGTTCTTCGGCTGCACTGGCGACATCGAGCTCGTGGGCGCGAACCCGTTCTCGTCGGAAGCCGGCATCGCCAGCATCCTCGTCCAGTCCGAGGTTCGGGACCCGCGGGGC
>JAENXO010000463.1 GCA_016649455.1 Gemmatimonadota bacterium
AAGACGAGGACCAGCTCGGGCTCGCTCACTTCCTCGAGCACATGGCGTTCAACGGGACCGAGAGCTTCGAGAAACAGGCGATCATCGACTACCTCGAACGGATCGGCATGCAGTTCGGCGCTGACATCAACGCATACACGGAATTCGACGAGACCGTGTACATGCTGGAAGTGCCTACCGACAGCGCCGACATGCTCGATACCGGGCTCCGGATTCTCGAAGAATGGGCGCACGCGATCACGCTCGATTCGCTGGAGGTCGAGAAGGAACGCGGCGTGGTGCTCGAGGAATGGCGGCTCGGACAGGGCGCAGGAGCGCGAATCCGGGACCAGCAGTTCCCGGTCCTGTTCCAGGGCTCCCTGTATGCCGAACGTCTGCCGATCGGAGACCCGGAGGTTTTGGAGAGCTTCGAGCTCGAGTCGCTCCAACGGTTCTACCGGGACTGGTATCGTCCCGACCTGATGGCAGTGATCGCCGTCGGCGACTTCGATCCCGACCAGATGGTGCAGAGCATCCGCGACGGATTCTCGCGCATCCCCGCGCCGCAGTCTCCCCGTCCGAGGCCCGATGTCGAGGTGCCGTCGTACGACGAAACCCTGATCTCATCGGTCTCGGATCCCGAGCTGACGGTCGCCAACGTGAGCGTGGTGTGGAAGCTGCCGCTCGGATCGCAGGGTACGCACGCGGACTACCGCAGGGGTCTGGTCGAGCGCACCTACAACTCGATGCTGAATTTCCGGTTCTTCGAGATCACGCAGGGATCGGAGGATCCGCCATTCCTGTTCGCCGGCTCCGGGAAAGGCTCGTTCGTGCGCGGCTCCGATGCGTACCAGCTTCGGGCCGCGGTCTCCGAAAGTGAGATCGAGTCCGGGTTCGAGAGACTGCTGCTCGAAGCGGAGCGGGTGGACAGGTTCGGATTCTCGCACGGCGAGCTCGACCGGCAGAAGGCGGACATGCTGCGCGGCTACGAGCGAGCCTGGCAGGAACGGGACAACACGGAGTCGTCCGCCTACGCCGCGGAGTACGGCCGTGCGTTTCTGGAGAACGAGTCGATCCCGGGAATCGAGTACGAATACGCGCTGGCGCGGCGGTACCTGCCCGGGATCGAGCTCGAGGAGGTGAACGGACTGGGCCGCGCGTGGATCTCCGACACCAACCGCGTCGTGCTGTCTGCGGTGCCTGCGAAGCCGGGCGTCCCGGTGCCGACCGACGAGCAGCTGCTCGCGGTGTTCGCCGCGGCGAGTTCCGCTTCCATCGAGCCGTGGGCGGAGTCGGATTCGGATCTGCCCCTGCTGGCCGCGCTCCCCTCGCCTGGAACGATCATCGCCGAGTCTCGCAACGAGGCTGTCGATGTTACCGAGTGGCAGCTGTCGAATGGAGTCCGGATGCTGCTCAAACCCACCGATTTCAAGGCGGACCAGGTACTGTTCAGCGCCTGGAGTCCGGGCGGGACGTCCCGTGCCCCGCTCGACAGCTTCGCGTCGGCGACCTGGGCGTCATCGATCGTGGGGTCCTCCGGGGTCGGAGAGTTCAGCGCCGTGGACATCCAGAAGCAGCTGGCTGGCAAGGCAGTTTCCGTGAGCCCGTTCATCGGTGAGCTGTCCGAGGGTTTCAGCGGATCCGCTTCGCCGCGTGACCTCGAGACGATGCTGCAGCTGGTGATGCTGTACGCAGTGTCGCCACGTCGCGATGAGACTGCCTTCCGGTCGCTGATGACGCGGGTGGGTACCGTGATCGAAAACCGCGGCACCAGTCCCGAGGCCGTGTGGTCCGACACCCTCGGCGTCACGCTCGCGCAGGGACACGTGAGACGTCTTCCTCCGAGCCGGGAGCAGCTCGAACAGGTGGACTTGGACCAGGCCCTCGCCTTCTACCGCGATCGCTTCGCGGACTTCAGCGACTTCACGTTCTATCTCGTCGGCGCGTTCGATTTGGAGGAGGTCCGACCGCTGGTGGAGCGCTACCTCGGATCCCTTCCGTCTACGGACAGGGAGGAGTCATGGGTGGACGTGGGCGTCCGGCCTCCGTCCGGCGTCGAGCTCCGCACCGTCCATAAGGGCCAGGAGCCCAAGGCGCAGACGGCGATCGTGTTCACCGGACCGTTCGAGTACGATCGACCGAACAGGTTGTTGCTCGGAGCGACCACTGATGTCCTCGACATCATGTTGCGCGAAGTGTTGAGAGAGGAGATGGGTGGCACCTACGGCGCCGGCGTCAGCGCGACTCCCACCCGCATCCCGGTCGAACGCTATGGCGTGCGGATCAGCTTCGGGGTCGAGCCCGAGCGGCTCGACGAGCTCACTGCAGCGACGTTTGCCGTGATCGACAGCCTCTCCACTCACGGCGCGTCTGCCGACAACCTGGCGAAGG
Source organism: Gemmatimonadota bacterium (assembly GCA_016649455.1). Lineage (GTDB taxonomy): Bacteria > Gemmatimonadota > Gemmatimonadetes > Palauibacterales > Palauibacteraceae > Carthagonibacter. The sequence goes on from JAENXO010000463.1 coordinate 2,371, forward strand.
TGCAGGAGACCCGGCGCCGGGCCCGGGAGACGGACCTGGAGGAGAACGGATTCTGGCTCGCGGCGATTTCCGCGTACGACCGAGACGGTCAGCCGCTGAAGGACATCCTGGAACTCGATCCGCTGCTGGAAGGCCTGACCACGGAGGG
>JAENXO010000019.1 GCA_016649455.1 Gemmatimonadota bacterium
CAGGTTCCCGCCCCAGGTGGAGTTGATGCGTGACGACACATGGAACACGTTCTGTTCGACTTCGTCGATCCGGCGCGTAGACATCACACCGCATACTTGCGTCTTCTTGCCGAATGCCACCAGATCCGGAGTTACCCCGAGAGCCTGGAACGCCCACATCTCGCCCGTCGCTCCGAGTCCAGTCTGGACCTCGTCGAAGATCAGCAACGCGTCCCGCGCATCGGCGATCCGTCGCAGCCCCTGCAGGAATTCAGGACGGAAGTGGTTGTCGCCTCCCTCTCCCTGGATCGGCTCGATGAGGATCGCGGCAATACCGTGCGGATCCTCGTCGAACGCCTGCTCGATTTCCTGAAGGGCCGCGATCTCCGCCGCGGCAATCGCTTCCTCGTCAATCGGGAACCGGAGCTTCGGATTCGACACGCGAGGCCAGTCAAACTTCGGGAACAGATCGGTCTTGGTCGGATCCGTGTTGGTGACGGACAGCGTATATCCGCTCCGGCCGTGAAACGCCTCGCGGAAATGGAGGATTCGATCACCACCCCCGTCGATGCCATTCGCCCGATTCTTTCGTGCCTTCCAGTCGAAAGCGGCCTTCATCGCGTTTTCGACCGCCAGCGACCCGCCCGCCACGAAGAACATGTACCGAAACTCGTCCGGTACCGCGATCTCCCTGAACGTCCGGACGAACGACGCGAATTCACGCGAATACACATCGCTGTTAGCCGGATTCTCCAGCGCGGCTCTCAGCAGTGCTTCGCGAAATTCCGGCGCCTCGAGACCCGGGTGATTGTGCCCGATCGGGAGAGTGGCGAAAAACGTGTAGCAATCGATGTATTCCTTGCCCTCGAGTGCGTCGACCATCACCGATCCGTGCGACCGCTCAAGGTCGATCACGATGTGGAAACCGTCGACGAGAATGTTGCGCTCCAGCGTCGAAAATACGTCGTCGGCCGGAACGAGAGGGGGGTTCGCGTTCGTTTGTGATCTATCGACCATGACCGTCCTCCAGAAGGTGGTTCAAAACTCCGGGCAACCTAATGATCGACCCCATTCCCCAACAGGTCTCTCCTGCAACGGTCCGGGCCTTGCTCAGTGGAAACATACGGGCTACAGCCGAAACGACACAGCGCAGCATCTGTAAGTTGGTAATAATATTAATAATAACAGTTACAGTGTTCTACTAATGTTGTTTGAGACATCAAATCGTATCTCAGGAGGCAGACTTTGCAGATCGTGAAGAGCAGAGAGTATCGAACCGGATTTCGAGTGGAGCCCTGGGACCTCGAGCGGCTGATTCATGAGCTCGGGGGTGACGAGGCCGTCACACGCATAGCCGTGGAGCTCGGGGATGGCTCGAGCCTGACTGTTCCCCATGTCGCCGGCCTGGCGGACGTACCGAATCTTCAATCCCGACCTATCACCTCAGTCTGGATCGAGAGCGCTCCGCCCGCTTTCCTCTCGTCCCAGGAGTCCTCGCCCCGCCTGGCGATCATTCAACTGCGGGCCCTTGGCTCGTTCGGGCCGTCCTTTCACGTGTCTGGAGACGAACGGGCGGTGCTGGACCTGGCGACAAAGATCGAAGACTGGGTGGAGTCAATTACTCCCTGGTTCGGGCGACTGGCCTTCATGGACCGTCCGGGCCTGCTGATTCGCGGCTTTCTCGTTCTGGGTTGCGTTGCCGCGGTGACTGTGGGGCTGTTTACCGCCTTGCAGGCACTCCTCCCCGGCGCCGCCATCAACGCCCCGGGAGTGCTCGCTGTCGCCGCTCGCCTCTTGCCCGTCGGGTGTCTGGTCGTCCTGGCGCTCGGGACTCTATGGGTGGGAATGAGGCCGAAGTCGATCTTTCCGGCTGCCCAGATCCGGCTCGGTGAGGGAGAATCGCGCAGCGATCGGTCTGACCGGCTCCGAAGCCTGGTGTTCGGGTTGAGTGGAGTCGTGGCAGTGGTCGCCGTGGCCGGTTCTCTGCTCGCAGGACTGCTACGGTAGGACCGTTGGGCCGCTCAGGCGAGCCCAACGGATCCGAGGTGATTCCGAACGACCTCGTCCACCGGTCGGCCTCCCCAGATACCCGGATCCTCGGGCAGTCGAAGCCCGTCTCCGTCCCTGGAAACCGCGGTGAGAGCTCTCACCATCTGAATCATCGGATCCGTATCGAACTTCGAGCCGACGAACATGTCGAGCTGCGAGGCCACGGGCTCACCGATCAGCCTCCGCATCGCCTCGTTTGCAGCCTCAAGGTCCGGACTGAACAGGCGCCGTCCGGTCTCCTTCTCGTGCCTGTCTGACACGCCCTGAATCAGGGTGAGCGAGCAGTAGGCATCGTCGAGCACTCCGAGAAGTCCAAGACGGTCCGGAATGATGTCCTCCGCCATCGCCCAGTAGGAAGCCGCCGCCTCGAGCACGGAGGACATCTCGGTCTCGAGGCCGGCGACGCGGGCGGTCTCGAGACCGTCTCGCATCAGGACCGGAACATGTCGGACGTAGTCCACCACGAACCCCACGGCACCGGCGAGATCCGATTCATCGACCCGGCGGCCATGGGAGCGAGCGTGGTCTCGCAGCGCACGTCGGAGTCTGCCGGAGTGGCCTTCGTCCGCAACGGCCTGTTCGATCTGTTGCTCGACCGCGTCAACGTTCACGTTTTGCCTCCAACCGACCGTGTGGCGACCCGTCGCGTCGGCATTGCCGCCGGCTTAGCTTGCCTCGTTCCTCGAGCCGTCGGCTGAGTATAGCACGAGGTGCGCTGCCCGGCCCGCTCGATCTGCGACGCCTGACGTGCCGTCGCATCCCCGTGACCGCTCCACGGAGTCGAACGATGCGATCCGACGAATGGTTCCCCGGTCTCACCGTCGTTGCACTCTCTCTCGTCCTGACGAGCACGGCGAGGAGCCAGGTCCCGGACTTCGAAGCCGACTTTGCCGACCGGACCATGAGGGTCGACTACTTTCATACCGGGTCGAGCAACGATGAGATCCTCAGTCTCGATCGGATCGTATCCGACGGGCCATGGGCCGGTTCGAGAACACGGCTGATCGATGACACGAACATGGGCAAGTATCTGTTCGAAGTCCGTGACCTGGCGACGGACAGGCTCATGTTCTCGCGTGGATTTGCCTCGATCTACGGAGAGTGGGAGACCACGGGTGAGGCCAGGCAAATGCACCGCACGTTCCATGAGTCGCTCCGATTCCCGTGGCCGCTTCGGCCCGTCCGGGTCGTGTTGCTCGAGCGTGGCGGACCGAGTTCATTCGAGGCGATCTGGGATACCGAGGTTCAGCCGGACTCTCGTTTCGTGTACGCCGTGGACAGGGGCCCCGGAGGGACCGTGTATCCCGTGGTCGAGAACGGGCCGCCATCGCAGAAGGTCGACCTGGTCCTGGTCGGAGAGGGTTATTCCGAAGCGGAGGCGGAGAAATTTCTCGCAGACGTAAACCGACTGACTGACAGGCTGTTCTCCACAGAACCATTCCGCAGCCGCAAGGCGGACTTCAACGTCCGGGCAATCCACGTTCCGAGCGGACAGTCCGGAGTGAACCGACCGCATGTCGGGGAGTTTCGCCGCACTCCACTCTCGACCGAGTACAATATTTTCGATTCCGAGCGCTATCTCCTGACGCTCGACAACCGCGCACTGCGGGACGCGCTGTCTGGAGTCCCGTATGAATTCGTCGAGATCCTGGTAAACGAGAAGCAGTACGGGGGAGGCGGGATCTTCAATTTCCAGGCAACCGTAGCGGTGGACACCGAGTTCGCAGACTACGTGTTCGTCCACGAGTTCGGGCATCACTTCGCGGGTCTCGCGGACGAGTACTACACATCCGATGTGGCCTACGAGACGGGCGGGTCGTCGCACCCGGAGCCGTGGGAACCGAACGCGACGGCGTTACATGATCCCGAGGCGCTGAAATGGGCGGATCTCGTCGATTCCGGGACTCCGGTTCCCACTCCCTGGGAGAAGGAACGCTACGAGGAGCACTCGCGGGAGATTCGAGAGCAGAGAAAGGCCCTGATCGACCGGGGTGCCCCGGAAGCCGAGTTCGACTCCCTGTTTGCCCGGCAGCGGGCGCTCGAAGACGAACTCCTGGCAGCCATGCAGTACGCGAATCGGGTCGGAGCTTTCGAGGGCGCGATGTACGAGACGTCGGGGCTGTATCGCCCGGAGATCGACTGCATCATGTTCACTCGAGCCGATTTCTTCTGCCGCGTCTGCCGGCGGGCGATCGAACGGATCATCGACCTGTACTCGACCTGAGCGGGCTGCAGCGGTAAGCGCCGCAGCCCGCTCAGATCACCATTTGTCCTTGTCGACGAACGTCGTCCGGATCACGATCCCGAGAATTTTATCGACCCGGAAGCAGCTTTTCCCGAAGCAGACCACCGGCGCCCCCTGGGCCAGCGCCTCTGCATAGACCCGCTTCGGGTTTTCCCCGTCGGGCGCATCCACCATGATCGGGTGGATCGTGTCCGGGCCCTGAATCAGCACCTGCAGTTCCATTTCAGCTCCTTCCCGGCCCGTTCTCCGGCCGACTGTCGCATGTGTGACGAAACGGTATACCGGTCGAACCCCACACAATGAAAATAGCGCAGACCGGGATTCTCAATCCAGTAGGAGGCGCCGCGAGGCCTTCCTGTTCCTGCCGGACCGCAGGACGGGTATATATGATATTGATTGAGTCGGCCGACGAATTCACGCCGGCACACAGATAGCCAACAGGAGATGAGTCCGGTGAAACTCAGGATACTGGCCTTGGCACTGTCAGTCTCGGCCGTGGCCGCCTGCGCATCGGCGGGCGGATTCCGGGATGAAAATATCCGGAATCTGGACCGGCTCCGAACAGGAATGACCCGGGGGCAGGTTTTCGACATCATGGGTACGAAGACGGCATCCGTATCCGGTACCGAGGCCTCGGGGCCGGTGGGGATCGGGGAGGACACGCTGGGCGTGTCGCAGGTCCAGATCCCTGTGGGTGGTCCGAGGCCAGTATTGCAGAACCCGCACCGGAGCGAGCTGTATCGGGCCGGGGGATCGAGCTGGGAGGTCCTGTACTACTACACTTCGGTCGTGGCGGACGATGGCAGGGTGACGGACGATGAGCTCACCCCTGTAGTGCTGCGGGACGACACGCTGACCGGCTGGGGCTGGGACTACTGGGCCGAGCAGGTTTCCCTCTACGACATCCCGGCGGAGGTCCCCACCTTCGAGGACGCCGCTTCGCCTCATGAGTCCAGCAGCGCCTCAATTTCGTCCATGATCCCCTCCATCCGCCTGAGCAGCGCTCGGTAGGGCTCCGGAGTGGCCAGGTCGATACCGGCCTGCTTCATCAGGTCATACGCGAAGTCCGAACCGCCGGCGCGCAGAAGATTCAGGAAGTCCTCGACCGCACCATCCTCGCCGGCGAGCACTCGCTCGGACAGCAGGGCTGACGCGGCGACGGACGTCGCATACTGATAGACATAGAATTCGTAGTAAAAATGCGGGATGTAGGCCCATTCGACCGTGTACGCGTCGTCGATTTCCACCACCTTCTCTTCGTGGCCATGGTACCTTCTCAGCAACTCGCCATACATCTCGGTCAGCCGGTCTCCCGACAGCGCCTCCCCCTGCTCGACCGCTTCATGTATCGCGAGTTCGTATTCCGCGAACATCGTCTGGCGGAAGAAGGTACCTCGCAGATTCTCCAGCGCGTACCCGAGGAAGAAGATCCGCTCCTGGTTCGAGTCGGAGTCGGCGAGCATCCTGTCGAGCAGCAGAGCCTCCTGGAACGTCGAGGCGACCTCAGCCGTGAAGATCGAGTAGCCGGCGTTCACGAATTCCTGGGACTCGTTGGCGAGCTGGGAGTGCAGGGCGTGTCCCCACTCGTGCGCGAGGGTGGAGACTGACTCGTAGTTGCCGTTGTAGTTCATCAGGACGAACGGGTGGACATCGTATACGTGCCCGTTCATGTACGCCCCCGGTCTCTTCCCTTCCCGGGGATACACATCCATCCAGTCGCCCGTAAAGCCCTGCGCAAACACCTTTACCACCGCCGGACCCAGGATTCTGGCCGATTCGAGCACGATCGACTTCGCCTCGTCGATTCCGAAGCTGCGATCTGTCGCCACGAGCGGCGGATAGATGTCGTGATACCTGAGCTGCTCGATCCCCAGCATCCGGGCCCGCAGCCTGAAGTACCGGTGGAGCACTGGAAGACCTCTGTTCGCTTCAGAAATCAGCGTCCGATACACGGTTTCCGGAATTCGATCGCTGTCGAGCGCCGCCGCCAGCGAGTTCGGATAACGCCTGACGCGGGCGTGGAACAGGTCCCGCTTCACCTGCGAATACAGGGTCGCGCCGAATGTCCGGGCATATCCTCTCCACGCATCCCAGAACACCCGAAACACCTCTTCCCGGTCCGCTCGCTCTGGCACGGCCCGAAGCCTCGTGTAGGCCGACTGGTCGAGTCGCACCTCGCTCCCGTCTGATAAAGTGACGGTCGGCCAGGGGAGGTCCGCGTTCGCGAGCATCCCGTAGACGGAGTACGGCGCGTCGGTGATCAGGCTCGCGGTGGCCACGATCTCCTCCTCGCCGGGCGTGAGGGTATGTGCTGCCCGCCGTAGCACATCATCCAGGGCGTGGGCGTAGGGCTCGAGTCCGCCGTATTCCTCGACCCACGCGCGCACAGTCCGCTCACCGATCTCCAGGATCTCGGGATCTATGAAGCTCGCCGCCTCCGACAGGGCCGTTCCGACGAGACGGGCTCGCTGCTCCATTTCCGCGGTCCCGCCGACGCGAGTGTCTTCGTGGTAGCGCATCGAGGCATACGAAGAGACCTGATAGAATCGCTTCAGGGACTCCTGATAGGTCCGAAGGCAGGCCTCGAGCACCTTAGGTCCTTCGTTCAGCTTCCCCCGAAACGCGGACACCCCCCCGGGGGCCGAGGCCAGCAGGGCGAGGTCATCCTCCCAGGATTGTTCGCTCGCGTAGACGTCCCTCAGATTCCAGCGACCCTCAGACATCAGCTTCCCTCCCTGCCAAGCCCGACGACCGTATCGAAGTCAGCCGCGTCGACTGGCTGTACGGACAACCGGCTCTTGCCGGTGACGAGCATCCCGGCGAGTGCGGGATGCGCCTTCAGCTCCGCCAGCGGAACGAACCGGATGAACCGCTCCACAAACCGCAGGTCGACCATCCACCAGCGTGGCTCATCCGGGCTCGATTTCGGATCGAAGTAGCGACTGGCCTGGTCCCACGAGAGGTGATCCGGGTACGCCTCGCGCTCGACCCGGGCGATGCCGGCCGCCCCAGGCGGATCGGCATTCGAATGATAGAACAGTACCAGGTCGCCCGTACGCATTTCGCGCATCAGGTTACGTGCCTGGTAGTTGCGCACGCCCTCCCAGCAGGTGTTCCTGTCCCGTTCCAGATCGTCCAGCGAGTAGGAGCCCGGCTCCGATTTCATCAGCCAGTACCGTGGCACGCGCGTGTCTCCGGGTTGAGTGCGGTCTGTCAGCCACCAGCCGGTCGCCCGGCCGTGAACTCAACCGATGAGGATACGTGGCCCGGGCCGGCTCGCAACCCGGCAGAATCGACACCGGGCCGAGTCAGACCACGTTCACCCGGCTCTCAGGAGGGTTCGCGAGGAGGTCAAGACAATCCGGACAGTATCTCTCTGCTTTGAGATCGACGTCCTCGACGTAGGTGGAAGATGACATCACACAGGAATAGTCCGGACAATGGACGAGACCGAAACCGTGACCGAGTTCGTGCACGACTTCCTTGACCGCTCGATCCAGCAGGAGGCTCTCATTCGCTGGAAGTCCGTAATAGTCGGCATGGAGCCGCATTACCGACACCACAGCACCCGGTCCTCCCAGTTGAGCCTGACCGAAAACGAATGTCAGGACCGGTATGAACAGGTCCACTTCCGTGATCCCGACGATGTGCCCGGCGCCCGCAGGACGGTGTCGGAGCATCTCCGCGAGCAGCAGCGTCGCGTGGTACTGCTCGCGCTCTGGAGCGTGGAATCGTTGAAGGTCTACTCGCAGCGAATCCACGCGGACGAAGCGGTCCGTGGCCGCTCCCACCCGCCGCCTGAGGTCCTCCGACCAGGAGGGCCGGAAATCGTTCAGGAACGCCAGGAGAATCTCGTCCGTCACCCGGACTTGATCCCGTACTTCTTGATCTTGTTGTACAGTGTGCCCCGGTCAATCCCGAGCACACGGGCGGCCTGGGAGACGTTTCCGGATTCCTCTCGCAGGACACAGGAGATGTGACCGCTCTCGAGCGCATCGAGCGACCTGTTCCGGGGCCTGACGGCGTCTTGCTCGACCCGGAGCGGCAGATCCTCGGGCCGGATCCGGTTTCCCTGACCGACGACCATCGCCCGTTCGATCGCATTCTCGAGCTCTCTCACATTCCCGGGCCAGTCGTAGCTCTGGAGCAACTCGCCCGCCTCCACCGTCATCTGCTTCGGCGGCTTTCCCATCGAACGGGCGTACTTGTCCACGAAGTGCTCGGTGAGGAGCGGGATGTCCTCGAGGCGCTCCCGTAGCGGGGGTAGATCGATCGAAAACACGTTAATCCGATAGTACAGGTCCTCCCGGAACGACTCCTCCTGCACGAGCGCTTCGAGATTCCGGTTGGTCGCGCACACGAGCCGGAAGTCGGATACGATCTCCTGCGTTCCGCCGAGACGAGTGAATCGGTGGGACTCGAGCACACGCAGCAGGTCAACCTGCATCTTCGCCGGGATCTCGCCGATTTCATCGAGGAACAGGGTCCCGCCGTTCGCCAGCTCGATCTTGCCCTTCCTGCGGTAGTGAGCCCCGGTGTAAGCGCCCTTCTCATGGCCGAACAGCTCGCTCTCCAGCAGAGTCTCCGGGATCGCCCCGCAGTTGACCGCGACGATCGGAAAGAATCGGCGCGGACTGCCAGCGTGAATCGCCCGCGCAATCAGTTCCTTCCCCGTGCCACTCTCACCCCGGATCACGACGCTCGCCTCCGTCTCGGCCACGGTGCAGACCAGGTCCATGACGTGGCCCATCGCCGGACTCCCGCCGATGATCGGCGATGACGAAGACAGTTCGGACACCTTCTCTCGCAGCCGGACGTTCTCTTCCGTCAGCCGCTTCTGCTCCAGGGCCCGCCGGACAGTATGGCTGAGTTCGTCCGGATCGACCGGCTTCGTGACGTAGTCGAACGCCCCGAGCTTGAGAGCCTCCACGGCGGTATCTACGGCCGCGAACGCGGTCAGGATGATGACCGTGCCTCCCGGATCTACCTCCCGCAGCCGGCGCAGCAGGGTGATCCCATCCATCCGCGGCATCTTGAGATCCACGATCATCAAGTCGAACGGTCCCGTGTCCAGCTTCTTCAGAGCATCGAGCCCGTCCTCGGCGGTCTCGACCTCGAACCCGTCCTCCAGGAACCACTCACGGAGCGAGGATCGTACCGACTGCTCATCGTCTACGATCATGATCCGGGGCTTCTTCATCCAACCTCCTCACCACCGGGCCCGACTTCCATCAACCGGGAGGTTGAATCGCGGTCGAGCCTGTAGCGTTCTCCCGGCTTTCGCGGCAGCCGAAGTGTGAACGTGGTTCCCATGTCGGGACTGGAGTCAACCAGGATCGTGCCGCCGTGACGCCGGACGATCCCGAACACGACCGCCAGCCCGAGACCGACCCCCTTCGTCTCGTTCTTCGTGCTGAAGAACGGGTCGAAGATCCGGTCTCTGACTTCCACCGGGATTCCCTGTCCGGTGTCCGCGATGCGCAGCAGCACAAACGCGTCGTCAGCCGGATCAATCTCCGTCGAGACCGTCAGCACCCCGCCCTCCGGCATCGCCTCGATCGCATTGATCATCAGGGCCAGCATGCTCTGGACGATCTGCTCGCCGTCGCACACGATCTCGTCATCAGCCAGGTCGAGCGAGGTCTCGAGCTCGACCGTCCCGAGCTCCATGTGGTGCACCATCAGGCTGGTGGCATGCTCCACGAATTCGTGCAGGTGCCCGGGGGCGAGCTCATGCGATCCCTCCCTGGCGTACGTAAGCAGGCCTCGCACGATGTTCCCGCAGCGAATCGACTCGCTCCGGATCAGCTCCAGGTTTCGGAGCATGGCGTCCCGGGCCTCACCCTCGGGAAGCTCCTTCTCGATGCGGCGCTCGACCAGCCGGGAACAGGTCAGGATTCCGGACAACGGGTTGTTCAATTCGTGCGCCACGGTAGCGGCCATCTTGCCGAGAGAAGATGTCTTCTCGACCTGAACCATCTGTCTGTGGATCGCCGCCAGTTCCTGCGTCTTGTCCCGAACCCGCTCGGCCAGCGTGTCAGACCAGTTGCGAAGCTCCTCGTTCGCCTGTTCGAGACTCGAAGCCATCCGGTTGAACGAAGTCGCGAGCTGACCGAGCTCGTCCGGACGGGTAACCTCGAGCCTGACGTCCAGATTCCCGGCCGCGAGAGCCTCCGTGCCTCCGATCAGCTGGTGGGTCGGCCTGTGGACGGAGCGGTGGACGATTATTGCCAGCGCGATCCCGAGCAGCAGAACGATCAGGCCGCCGATTCCGACGCTCAGTCGCTCGGCCCGGACCATCGCCGCGTCGGTTCCCGCGAGTGACATCTGCACGTCGAGCACGCCGAGCACCGACTCGCCGGACCCATGTACGTGGCATCCCTCGGAACAGCCGTCGCGACTGCGGATCGGAGTGATGAGCCGGAGGACCCGATAGCCCTCCGAGTGCACGTGAATCCGAAACATATCCTCCGAGTCAGGAGATGTGAGCGGAAGCTCCGTCTCGTGACAGGCGTAGCAGGCCTGGGCCTGCATGTCCACCTTCGCTCCGATGTCCGTAGAATCAGATGAAAACGCGACTTCGCCACGCTTGTTGTAGATCCGCACGAGCTCGACCTCGGGGTCCTGCCCGAGTCGCTGGACAGCGTCCTGGATGTGCGCCCGGTTGTTCTCGAGCATCTCGGTGAGCAGGCTCTCCTCGAGAAAGGCGCTCGCCCGTTCGGCGCCGGTAAGCACTTCCTCCTCCACGACCCGGGTGCGGATCCAGTTCGCGACCAGGTGATTGCCGAGGAAGATCAGCAGGACGGCTCCGAGCAGCACGAAGAACAAGCGGGTGCTCAGAGATGCGCGGAGAAAAGCGATCCTGGACTGGGTGGTCATCGGAGACCTCTATCGGCCATCGGGAACCCGCCTGAGAACCGAGCGAAAAGGAGGAGGCCAGGGTCCCTGTCCGGCCTGATTCTGCAGCAGAATCCATGCCGGAGCCCCGCCTCCCCCTCACCGGGAAGTCGTGCCGCCGAAACTCAGAACAACGCCTCGATCAGCGCACTGAATCGATCCGCTCCAAGGATCGTCTCGAGGTTCGTCTCAGGATACCCGCCGTCAGCCATTACCGGACCGACGCCTGCTCCCCCTGAGTCGAGAGCGTCCCTCAGGTACCCCTTCAGAATGCGGAGCTTGCGCAGGTGCCAGACGAGCGTGTCCTCACCACGGAACAGTCTTGACACATCGGCCGGGTCCATACTCGAATCGACGTGGAACAGCCATGAATCAGGGCCATCCACCTGGCCGGATCCCCGAAAGTCGCTCACCATCTCGTCATTAACTTCTGTAACCGTTCCGCTGACCGGAATACGGATCGGAATTGCCCGATCCGACCGGACCAGCCAGCCGCAGGTCTCGCCCCGCGCGAATGACAGCCCGGCTCGCGGGGGAACGACCTCGCGGATCGGCTGCAGTACTCTCCATACGCAACCCACCAGGCCGACTTCCAGTTCGCCGGACTCGCCCGCCGAGACCCAGATCCCGTCCCGACCATACCAGCGATCGAGATCGAGACGGCATCCGTTCATCACCTCCGAGACGATTCGTCCCACATCCGCCTCGAGCTCGCGTTCTCGTTGGGACAGAATCGGTCCCCTGACTCCGGACTCTCCGCCTGGCGCACACTTTCCGCTAAGGGCATGGTACAGTTCGCAGCTGTCGCAATCGTACCCACGGTCGCAAGGGTGCATGCCCAGCACGCCGGCAAGCGACCAGACGCACGGCAGCTCTTCCGAGCTCCTCCAGTTCCCGCTGCCGTTCATCGCTTCCTCCCCTCGTACCACCTCGTGTAAACTGATACCGACTCGATCTCCGGGTACCGCTCAGACCTCCTCGTTCGAGATTCCGGTGTCGACCTCGGGCGCGAGCAGGAAGAAGCGTTGCACGACTTCCTCCCAGCTGTCCGGGGCGAGTGCCCGGGCAAGTCCTTCGCTCGGCTCACCTCCATCAGCCAGCACGGCTCCGAGCGCGGCGTCCGGGGCTTCGGCGGCAATTCCCTGCAGCGCGCGTTCGGCGAGTTCCGACCACGACCTGGCGAGTCGGCCGGCCAGCAGGTTGCGTCGCACGGGCTCTCTCGACGGAATCCTTACCCGCATCAGCCACCCGTTCCCGTACGGATCCCGACTCGCCAAGGTCGGATCCTCGAGCACTGCCGAGTTCACGGCCTGTACTTCCCCGTCCACCGGCGCGAGCATCTCCAGCTCGCGCCCCCCGGCGCCGATGCTCCATCCCGGAACACCTGCCCTCAGCTGCGTTCCCGGCTCCGGCAGTCGAAATCCGTCTGCTGGACCGATCAGGCGACGCGCGAAGTCATCCCACCCGACGACCGCGACATTGTCGTCGCTCGACAGGCGGGCCCACGCATGTCCCGGGTGAAACAGAAAGTCCGTTTCCGGTAATCCCACTCCGCGCAGGATGCTGCGCCAGTCGAGCCGACGTCCGTCACCCGTGCCTTCCGCCTCAGCCGGTGAGCGGATCAGGTGCCAGGCCACGGTCAGCAGCGCAAGGAACACGATCACGACGAGGTACTCTATGCCCTTCGTCGCGAATAGATCTGTATTGACCACGCTGTTCATGGAATCTCTCCTTTCTCGCTCAGGCGGCGGTCGCGGTGCGTGAGTCAATCGACTCCCGCTTCCTCGACGGTATGTGGTAATCGAGCACCGGCATCCGGTTCACCACCCAGCGGAACACCCAGATTTCGGCCGAGATCACGCCCATCGTCACGACAATTTCCTGCCAGGACGGGACGTAGCGCACCGGGATGTGTGATTGAAATCCGATTACCGTGACGTTGAGTCTGTTCATGATGACCCCGAGCAAGGCGAACGCCGCGGCCGCCCGGATCCACGCCGGATTTCGACGCTGCGCGCCGATCACGAAACCGATTGCTGGAAGCAGAGTCAGGCCAATGATCTCGACCAGGTACCAGTTCCCCCAACCCGTACCTAACCATTGCGCCCGGCCCTGGTGCACGAAGGTGATGATCTGCAAGCCCAGGTAGGCGAACATCGTTCCCGCACAGATCCGGGCAAGCCCGATCACGATCGCATCGTGTCCTTCGCGCAGCGGCCTGCCCACCCGGTCGCGAAACACCTTGTGAGAGATCGTTCCCTCGATCATCACCATCGACAGACCGGCAAAGATGCTGGAAACCAGGAACAGGACCGGAATGAACTCCGAGTACCACAGGGGGTGAATCTTCCCCTTCGCCATGAGGTAGAGCGCACCGAGCCCTGACTGGTGCAGAATGGACAGCGAGATGCCGAGCACGACCGCCCCGAGTGTGAGGGCGTGCAGCCGCCGACGGAGTTTCGGCCAGCCAGCCCATTCTGCGATCACGGGCGAGAACTCGAGGAGTTCAGCCATCATGTAGAGCAGGAAGTGCCATGCGACGAGAAACAGTACAGAACTGAAGCCGAACGAGTTGCCGATGATCGGATTGATCACGTTCCACGGTCGCCCGAGGTCGAGCAGAAGAGCGCCGGCGTAGAACACATAGGCAAGGAATCCGTTCAGTACGGTCACCCGCACGATCGGCTCGTATTTCTCGATTCGGAGGATGTAGACCATGAACGTGATCACATAGGCGCCACCTGCCAGTGCCACGCCGGTCACGACGTCGAAGCCGATCCACAGGCCCCACGGTACGTCCTGTGACAGGTTGGTGATCGTACCGAGCCCCCCGGTGAACCGGATTACGAGGAGCACGATCGTCGTGAGGATCAAAGCCCCGCTGATCAGGTTGAACGGCGTAAGCAGGCGTCCCTTCGGGCGGAGCTCACTGATGAAGAACCGCGCAAAACGACGGGCGCCAGATTCGGAATCTAAGTGAATGGAAGTAATGGCCTCCATCTCACGCCTCCTCTTCTTGCCCGGCGTCACGCCGCTTCGTGGCTTCGCTGACGCCCAGGAGCAGGGGCGGAACCAGGGTGAGAACGAAGGGCACGGCATAGAGGAATTCCTTAGTCAGAGCCGGATACGCCTCGGTCCCGACATCGGTGCGCAGTCCGATCTCGTCGAACGGAACCGCCGAGAGATAAAGCCAGCTCGTCCCTCCGGCCTCCTGCTCTCCCCAGATACTGTGAACGTACTTGTCAGGCTCAGACCAGATGCGCTTGTGGCCTTCCTCGAGCATCGCG
>JAENXO010000417.1 GCA_016649455.1 Gemmatimonadota bacterium
CTCCGGACGAAGACCATGGTCAAAATGCGCGGCGCTGACCCGGATCCGGTGCGATGTTCTGAGTCGCGACAGGAGATGCAGCAGGGCTGACGAATCCGGGCCGCCGGAGAAGGCGACGAGAACATGGCTGCCGATCGGCACGAGGTCCGGCCGGACGGTGAGGAGAGTCTCCAGTTCGCTGGAGACGGAATTCACCGGGGCGACCCTCCGTTCGCCGGGAGGGCCGTACTCAGTCGATTCGCGATCCGGATGGGCGACGACGCCCTCCCGGGACTCCGTCCCGCCAGGTTCCTGCGGCTCGGTGAAACTGCAGGGTCTCGGGAACCGGAACGCCGACCCTGGCGTCTCGCTCGGAGTCTGCGATCTCGCTGCTGTCTGGTTCGGAGGGAGCCGGTCCCTCTCCGGCCGCCGCGCGCTTCTCATCCGCCGACCAGAATCGACTCCGCCCGGCGACGTAGATCCGCAGGGCCCGTCGAACATCCCGGCCTCCCGGCAGCGGAAGGGCTTCGGCACGTTCCGACCGGGAGGACGCGGACTGTCCCGCCGGTGTCGCAGTCTCGTCGTGCATACCGCTCAGACCTCCATGACTTCTGTTTCGCGGTGCTTGAGCAACTCGTCGATTCGCGTAATGTGCTCATCTGTAAGCTTCTGCAGAGCCTCGAGTTCCCTGTGTCCTTCGTCCTCGCCGAGCTCGCCGTCCTTCACGTTCTGCTCGATATCGGCTTTGGCCTTGTGCCTGGCGTGTCGGACCGCGACTCGTCCCTCCTCAGCGTACTTATGCAGCAACTTGACCATCTCCCGACGGCGCTCTTCGGTGAGTGGCGGAATGCTCACTCGGACCAGGTTTCCGTCGACGGAAGGGTTGAGACCCAGATCGGCCGACTGAATCGCCTTGGCGACGGCGGCTACCAGATTCGCGTCCCACGGCTGTACCACCAGCATGTGCGGATCCGGTGCTGAAATGGTGGCGGTCTGGTTCAAGGGCATGCGCGACTCATACGCCTCGACCTGAACGACGTCGAGCAGCGCGGGGGATGCCTTACCCGTGCGCACGCCTGAGAATTCTCGCTGAATCGCCTCGATGTTCCGATCCATCTGGGCGGAAGCTTCTTTGAGAGCAGGGCTGTCCATGGGCTGCACCTCTCAGGTTACGAGACTCCCGATGCGCTCCCCCTGCAGTGCCGAGAGGATCGCGCCCGACTTGCTGATGTTGAGTACGATGACCGGAAGGTTGTTTTCGCGACACAGTGACATGGCCGCCGCGTCCATGACCTGCAGCTCGTTGTTGATGACATCGCGATACGTGAGTTCCGGCAGGAATTCAGCGTCCGGATCCACGATCGGATCCGAGGAGTACACACCGTCCACCTTCGTGGCTTTGAGAATCACGTCCGCGTCGATCTCGATCGCCCGGAGGACGGCGGCCGTGTCCGTGGAGAAATAGGGATTGCCCGTGCCGCCGGCAAAGATGACTACCCGCCCCTTCTCGAGATGGCGGATCGCGCGTCGCCGAATGTACGGCTCCGCCAGTTCCTCCATGCGGATCGCCGTCATGACCCGCGTCTCGACTCCATACCGCTCCAGAGCGTCCTGGAGCGCCAGCGCGTTGATCACGGTCGCCAGCATGCCCATGTAGTCCGCTGACACCCGGTCCATTCCCTGCTGGCTGGCCTCGGCGCCACGGACGATATTGCCGCCTCCGACCACCAACCCGAGACTCACGCCGGCAGCGTGGACATCACCAACTTCGTGAGTCAGCTTTTCGACGACCCGGGGCTCGATACCGAACCCCGGGTCGCCGGCGAGCGATTCACCAGAGATCTTGACGAGTGCTTTCGGATACCGGAGCTCTGACACGGGCTCTCCCCTGGATTACTCTCCGATTTCGAACCGGGCGAAGCGGCGAACCGTAACATCGTCTGCATGCGCAGCGAGGAAATCCGCGACCGTCTGGTCGGGGTCCTTCACGAACGCCTGCAGCAGCAGCGACTGCTGCTCGAAGTACTTCCGCATCCGCCCTTCGACGATCTTATCCACGATCTGCTCGGGCTTGCCCTCGGCCCTGGTCTGCTCGGTCAGGACGGCCCGCTCACGCTCCTGCACTTCCGCCGGAATGTCCTCCGGGCGAACACCGACCGGATGCGCTGCCGCGACATGCATCGCCACATCCCGGGCCAGGCCTTCGGCTTCCTCGCCGGTCGCCCCGAGCAGTTCGACCATCACGCCGATCCTGCCGCCGAAGTGGAGATACGAACCGACCGCGCTTTCGCTACCGGGGGCATACCGGATTGCCCGGTGCACCTGGATATTCTCACCGATCTTCGATCGCAGGTCGGTCACTTCCGCAGCAAACGACTCGAATCCCGGACGTCCCAGCAACTCCTCGCCCGTGACGACCTGGCCATCCGGCAGGTCACCACCGAGTACAGCCTCCGCGAGGCGGGTAGCGAAGCCCTGGAATTCCTCGTTGCGCGCCACGAAATCCGTTTCGCTAGAGACGGAGACCATTGCAGTGGCTCCATCCCGAGATACGATCTCCACCACTCCCTCCGAAGTCTCACGCTCCGCCCGCTTCGCCGCTTTGGCGGCACCCCACTGACGAAGCAGATCGATCGCCTGTTCTTCGTCACCGCCCGCTTCGAGGAGAGCTTTCTTGCAGTCCATCATTCCCGCGCCCGTTCGGTCGCGCAAGGACTTTACCGCCTGCGCCGTGATTCCAGACATCGATCTCTTCCCTCCTGATATGCGGAATCCCGGTCGAGGACTCCGCCTTGCCGTTCTGCTCAGCGAACATCAAAAAAAGGGGGCCACTCCGGTGGCCCCCTTTTGCGCGCTCAGGGCGAGCCGCCATCTCCCGGTGCCTTCTCCGGTTCGGCGTCATCCGAACCATCCTGCGCGCTCAC
>JAENXO010000110.1 GCA_016649455.1 Gemmatimonadota bacterium
ATCGTCGACGTGTCGAGCGTGGACGTGGACGTGCAGGTACTGGAGAGCGAGATCGCTGCCGTGGCGCGGGACCGGGAAGCGACGGTGCACTTCACGGCGTTTCCGGGAGAGGACTTCACTGGTGTCGTGGTCTCGGTCAATCCGGTCGTGGATCCGACGAGCCACGTGGGCCGGGTGACGGTCCGGCTGCGAAATCCCGAGGCGCGCTTCCTCCCCGGCATGCATGCCAACGTCCGCATCGCGGGCGCGCTGTACGAAGACCGTGTCTCGGTGCCCAAGGAGTCGATCGTCGAGCGGAGCCGACGCGAGGTCGTGTTCGTGTTCGAGCCGTCGGAAGAAGGCAGCGCCACGGGGCTCGCGAAGTGGCGCTACGTGACCACGGGGCTGGAGAACGAAGACTGGGTCGAGATCGTAGCCTCGGACGATACCGACATGGTCGAAGAGGGCGAAGTCGTCCTCGTCGGAGGGCATACGACCTTGACGCATGACGCCCGGGTCCGGCTGGCCGTGGTGGATGGCGAGGAGGTGCAGTGAAGCCGGGCGGATCTCCGGCGGCTGCCCGGGCCGGTCTCGGTGCCGGGCGGCTGCTGTCGGGCATGGTCATGGTCGGGCTGCTTTCGTCTCCGGTCGCTGCGCAGCAGGTCGTGACGCTGGAGGGGGCCCTGGAGATGGCCCTGACGCGCAACCCGGCAGTGGAGTCCGCCGAAGCTTCCGCGGCCGCCGCATCGTCCGCCCGCTGGGCTGACTGGGGCGCTTTCCTTCCGACGGCGCGGGCGAACGCCTCGCTGGTGGCGACGGACTTCACGAATGTCACGTTTCTGACTCCGGAAGGATCGCCGGCCATCATCGATCCACCCCTCACGGACAATTCGAAGAGCAGCAGCGCCTCACTGTCGTTCGGACTCGGCCTGCTGAACCCGGAGCGGATCGCGAACGTGAAGTCGGGCGCCGCCCGTAAGGACGCGGCGTATCTGCGCCTCACGGCGGCCCAGCGGGCGGTGATCCGTGACGTCAAACGGTCGTACTTCGAGGCGTTGAAACAGCGGCGACTGCTGGAAGTTGCGGAGCGACAGCTGGGGGCCCGACGAGTGGACCTCGAGGTCACGCAGGACCGGTATCGCATCGCGGCCGCATCGCGCAGCGATCTGCTGGGAGCGGAGATGGACGCCGCCGACGCCGAGCTCCGCGTTCTGCAGGCGGAAGACGGGCTGGGCGCCGCCGTGCGGGGCTTGCAGGTCGTGATGGCCGATCCGGTCAGCATCGAAGCCGGTCTCGTCACCCTGGTGGAGGTAGAACGCGTGCCGGACGCGGACTTACTGGACGTGGCGTCGCTGGTGCGCGCCGCGCACGAGTCGAATCCAGCCCTCGCCGCGTTGCTCAAGGACGAGTCGGCGGCATCGAACGACCTGTGGGCGGCCCGTTCCTCGTACCTGCCGCAGATCGATCTCGGATTCGTGTTCGGACGCGGTCTGCAGCTGGGCCGGGACCAGAGCCTGTTCGAATTCAGCCCCGCCAACACGAACACGTCGTTTCAGATCATCGGATCCTGGAATCTGTTCCAGGGATTCGAGCGGAAGCGGCAGACCGCGGTGGCCGACGAGCGGCTGACCCGGGCGCGCACCGACTGGACCGCGGGCGCGCTGCAGCTGGACAAGGACGTACGCGACCTGGTCCAGGAGATTCAGCGCCGGGACAAGCGACTCGAGATCCTCGAGCGCAATCGGGCCCTGGCCGACGAACGGCTCGAGCTGGCGCGCGAACAGTACCGGCTCGGGAGCATTCCGTACTTCAACCTCCAGCAGGCGATCGACCGGACTACGCAGGCGGAGCAGTCACTGTTCACGGAACGCTACGATTACCTGATCCGCTGGGCGGACCTGGAGGAGAAAGTCGGACCGGCACTCGCATCGGGTCAGGCGACCGCGCCTGGCGCGCCCTGAGGGCAGGAGAGCGGAATGTCCATCTCCGACCTTTCGATCAGGCGCCCCGTGGCGACGTGGATGCTGTACGTCGCGATCGCGGTGGTAGGCGTCGTCTCCTTCCTCCGGCTGCCGATCGACCTGCTGCCCGATGTCTCGTTTCCGACGCTCTCGGTGTGGACGAGCTATCCGGACGCGGGTCCGGCCGAGGTGGAGCGGTTCGTAACCGAATCGGTCGAGGCCGCTCTGAGCCGGGTTCCCGGGGTCCGGTCCGTGGACTCCCGCTCCCGGGAGGGCCAGTCGCTGGTCCGTCTGCAGTTTTACTGGGGCACGGACATGGAGTTCGCGATGCTCCATGTGCGGGAGCGGCTCGACAACCTCGTGGGCGTGGTCCCCGAGAGCGCGGAGCGGCCGGTCATCCTCAACTCGGACCCGACGAACGACCCGATCCTGTCTCTGGCGGTAACGGGTGCCGATCTAGCTGAACTGCGCGACCTGGCCGACGCGGTGTTCAAGCGGCGCCTCGAGCAGCTGGATGGAGTCGCGCTCGCCGCGATCACCGGCGGGCCGGTGCGTGAGATCCAGGTGGTCGTGCAGCCGGATCTGCTGCAATTGAACGACGTGAAGGTGTCCGATATCACGCGGGCGCTGGACCAGGCGAATTACAGCGCGCCGGGCGGCACGATTCGCCGCGGGAGATTCCGCTACAGCCTGCGGACGCTCGGCGAGTTCCAGACCGTCGACGAGCTGCTGGACGTGGTGGTCGCGCGGCCGCCAGGCGGCGGCGTGGTCCGGCTGCGGGATGTGGCGGCGGTCCAGGAGGGGGTGGCCGAGCGCGAGACGATCGCCCGGTTCAACGGTGTTCCGGCGATCGGATTGCTGGTCTACAAGGAAGCCGGTTCCAACACGGTGCGGGTGGCGGACAAGGTCGACGAGACACTTGCGCAGCTGCAGAGCGAGTTTCCGGACGTGAGGATCGAAGTCGCGTCCAGCCAGGCCACGTTCATTCGCGACGCGATTTCGAACGTGGTCCAGGCGCTGGCGCTCGGAGGCGTGCTCGCGTTTCTGGTGCTGTTCTTCTTCCTGCGCGATCCCCGCTATCCGGTGGCGGTGGGTCTGGCGATTCCGATCTCGGTCCTGGCGGCGTTCTCTTTGTGCTACCTGTTCGACGTCAGCCTCAACGTGATGTCGCTCGGCGGCCTGGCGCTCGGGGTCGGAATGCTGGTGGACAACTCGATCGTGGTGCTGGAGAACGTGTTCCGGCACCGGGAGGAAGAGGGAAGGGGGCCGGTCGAGTCCGCTTCGATCGGAGCGGGGGAAGTTGCGGGCGCGATCACCGCTTCCACGCTGACCACGATCGCCGTGTTCGGACCGGTGCTGTACGTGAAGGGCGTTGCTGGAGCGCTGTTCGCGGACCTGAGCCTCGCGGTCGCGTTTTCGCTGCTCGCCTCACTGCTCGTCGCGCTCACGCTTCTACCCGTGCTGGCCGCGAGTTTCGCGCGCGGCCGGGAGCCGGAGGGGAAGACCGAGGCCCCGGGTACCGAGGATGCACAATCGGAGCGCGGCGCCGCCGCCACATCCGGCGGCAGACTGGGACGGACGCTGCGTTCGGCCGCGCGGGGCGCTCGTTCGGTCCCCCGGCGCATCGCCGGCATATTCACCTGGATCCTGCAGTCGATCGTCATCACGTTCCGGGATCTGACGCACGCGATCGGCCGAGTGCTCGGAAAACTGACACGGCCGGCGCTGGATGCGTTCGATCGCGGATTCACGAAGTTCGCGGCGCAGTACGAGTCGACGCTGCGGTCGGCGCTGGACAGGAGAGGGCTGGTCATCGGACTCGCCGTCGCGAGCCTGCTGGTGGCGATCTTCATTGGGTCCACGCTTCCGCTGGGCATGATGCCGGACGTGGACGAGGGCGCGTTCCGGGTGGAGCTGAACCTGCCGGTCGGTACGCCGATCGAGGTCACGGCCGATGCGGCAGCGCGGCTCGAGAGTCTGCTGCTCGAGTCCGGGAGCGTCGATGCCGTGTTTGCGCGAATCGGGCGAGCACGCGAGGCGGAGCTCGCGACCCGGGAGCTCAGCGGCCTCAACAGCGCGGCGCTCGATGTCCGGATCCAGCCGGACGGCCCGCCGGTGACGACGGTCGTGAACGATTTCCGGGCGGGGCTCCCGGGCACGGGCATCGACCCGCAGGCAGTGTCGATCGAGACAGGCCGGAGCACCTCGCTCGGGCGGGCGCTGGGAGTCTCGGGGGCGGATCTGGCGGTCAAGGTTCGCGGCGAGAATCTCGACTCCCTGGTCGCCGTCGCGGAACGAGTGGCCGAACGGCTCGAGACGGTGGAGCGGCTGGCCGATGTGCGGATCGACATGGAGATCACGCAGCCCGAACTCGAGATCGAGGTGGACAGGGCGGCAGCGGCCCGGTACGGCGTCTCGGTGACGGAAGTGGCCGACGCGATCGAGGGGTACCTGCGCGGGGTCGAGACGGATCGCCCGTACACAGAGTTCTCCGACAAGATAGATATCCGCGTATCGTTGCCGGAGTCCGAGCGGGCCCAGCTGTCCGATGTGCTCGCGCTGACGCACGAGGGCGTGCCGATCGGCGAGCTGGTGCACGTGCGGCAGGGCTACGGCCCGGTGGAGATCAGGCGGGTCGATCAGAGCCGCAACGTCCAGGTCCTGGCGGACGTACGCTCCGGCGGGCTCGATGACGCAGTCCGCGAGGCCGAGGCCGCCCTGGCGGACATGTCTCTGCCGCCCCTGACTTCGATGCGCGTGGGCGGAGAGAACGAGGAGATGCGCGAGAGCTTCCGGTCGCTCGGATTCGCTTTCCTCCTCGCCCTGTTCCTCGTGTTCCTCATCATGGCGGCGAAGTTCGAGTCGCTGATTCAGCCGCTCGTCGTGCTGGTCTCCGTGCCGCTGGCGGCGATCGGCGCCGTGCTCGCGCTGTGGATCGCAGGCGCCGGCCTGAACGCGATGAGCGGAATCGGCATGGTGATCCTGATCGGGATCGTGGTCAACGACGCGATCATCAAGGTCGACTTCATCAATCAGAAGCGGGCCGAGGGCGACTCGAAGCGTGACGCGATCCTCGAGGCGGGGCGGCTGCGGCTGCGTCCGATCCTCATGACCACGGTGACCACGGTCCTCGGCCTGCTGCCGCTCGCCGCTGGCTGGGGAGCGGGGGCCGATCTCCGGGCGCCGCTGGCCGTGGCGGTGATCGGCGGGCTGATCTCCGCGACCGTGCTGACGTTGATCGTCGTGCCGGTGGTCTACTCGCTGGTCGTGTCGCCCCGGGAGCCGGTCGGGTCCGAGGTGGTGCTCGAGCCGAGTCCGGCGCAATGATCGATCTGTCGATCAACCGGCCGATCGCGACTGCGGCGATCTACATCGCGCTCGTGGCCCTGGGAGCGTACAGCTTCCGGTTGATCCCGGTCGAGCTGCTGCCCGACGTCGATTACCCGCGGCTCACGATCAACGCCTCGTGGGGGGGCGCGTCTCCGGAAGCGATGGAGGCATTCGTCACTTCGCCGCTCGAGTCCACGGCACAGCAGGTCCGTGGGGTGAGGAAGATCACCTCCACCTCCAGCAGTGACGACCGCGGCACGGGCTCGACGTCGGAAATCGACGTGGAATTCGAGCGCTCGGTCCGCATGGACTTCGCCCGCCTGGATCTCAGCGAGCGGATTTCCGCCATGCGGGATGAGCTGCCGCCCGGCGTGCTGCCGCAGGTGCAGCCTTATGTCCCGCGGGAGTTCTCGGACGAAGAGCAGGCCTTCCTCTCCTACCAGATCCGCGGTCCGTACACGTTCGGTCATCTCGCGGAGCTGGCGGACGACGAAATTCAGCCGGCTCTGGCGGCCGTCGATGGAGTCGCGTCGGTGATGATCCGGGGCGACGAGCAGAGAGAGGTCTCGATCGAGCTCGACGGGGAGAAGCTCGAATCGCTCGGGCTCAGACCGATGGATGTGGAGGCGCGGATCCGCGAGCTCTCGACCCTGCGGGCTCCCGGGTCGCTGTTACTGTCGGGGCGCCAGGTCGCTCTCGCCGTACGGACGCGGGTGGAGAAGGTGTCCGAGCTCGAAGACCTGGTCCTGCTCCAGCGCCCGGAAGGACCGGTTCGGCTGCGGGACGTGGGAACGGTGCGTGAGACGACCGCGGATCCGTTGATGTATTACCGGATCGACGGGCTCCCGACGATCTCGGTCATCATCTCCCGTGAGTCGGGAACCAACGCGGTGCGGGTCGCCGAGCAGGTCAAAGCGGAGATCAAGCCGCTGCAGGGCAAGATGCCGCCCGGCGTGGTGATCGAGCTGGACGTGGATGAGAGTAAGGAGATCCACAAACAGCTGACGGACCTCCGGCTGCGGGCCACGATGGCGGCCGTGGTGATCCTGCTCGTGCTGATGCTGTTTCTCCGGTCGCTGGAAGCCGTGCTGGTCGTCTTCGCGACGATCGCGTTCAGCATTCTGATCGCCGTGAACCTGCTGTATGCTGGCGGATTCTCGCTCAACGTGCTCACGCTCGCGGGGCTCGCGTGGGGCTTCGGCCTGATCGTGGACAACGGGATCGTGGTGCTCGAGAACGTGGAGCGGCACAGCCACCTCGAGCCCGATCCGAAGAAGGCGGCGAGCGCCGGGGCGCACCAGGTCCTGCTGCCCGTGATCGCCGCGACCGCGACGACGGCGATCGTCCTGGTACCGTTCCTGTTCCTGCAGGGGGAGCTGCGGATCTACTACCTGCCGCTCGCCTGGGCCGTCGCGTTCGCGATCCTCGCGAGCCTGTTCGTCGCCTTCACCTTCGTGCCGACGATGGCGAGCCGCATCCACCACTGGAGAGGACGCGTGGTGGGCGTGCGGCCGGAGGACGACGTACTGGCGGTTGAAACAGGCGGTGGGGCAGCGGGGGGCAGGAAGCGCGAGCCCACCTACATCCGGATCTATCGTGGGGTCCTCGGATTCGGGCTCGACCACCCGTTCATCATCCTCGTGGTATGCGTCGGGGCCCTCGCCGGCAGTGCCTACCTGTTCGACAAACACGTGACCCGTGGCGTCAGGTGGGCTTCGTTCTGGGGGCAACGGACGTACATCGACGTCAACATCCGCTTTCCGCGCGGCGCGGGACTCGATCGTACCGATGAGCTCGTGCGGTCATTCGAAGAGAAGATCAGGACCCTGCCGGAGGTGGAGCGCTACGAGACGATCGTGCTTCCGCAGTACGCCAACATCCGGGTGACGTTTCCCGAAGCGATCGAGTCCACGCAGGTGCCGGTGGCGATCAAGGAACAGATGGTGGCCTACAGCTACCAGTTTTCAGGTCCTGAGGTCCGGGTGTACGGGTTCGGACCGAGCTTCTATGGGGGCGGAGGATCGCCTCCAAACTACTCCCTCAAGATCCTCGGCTACAACTATCTCGAGGTCCAGGCGATCGCCGCCGACGTGGCTGAACGGCTCAAGCGGTTCAGCCGGATCCAGGACGTGGATCCGAATGCCAGCGGCCGCTGGTTCGATCGTGACAAGGAGTTCGAGTACTTTCTCACTGTAGATCGCGTAGCGTTAGGCGGACAAGAACTTACGGTCGAGGAACTGTTGGGATTCGTGAGTGCGAACCTGCCCGGCGATCGCCCCCGGTTCCAGGTGATCCGGGTCGCCGGGGAGGAGCTTCCGTTTACCGTGAAGCTGGCCGGATATGAAGACTTCGACCTGCTCGCGATGAGCCAGCTTCGGGTACCGTCGGGCGGAGGGGAGGACGTGCGGCTGGCCGATGTCGCCGTGCTCGACCAGCGCGATGTACTGGCGCGCATCCTCCGGGAGGACCAGCAGTACCAGCGGACCGTGGCCTGGGAGTTCCGGGGCCCACGCAAGCTGGGCGACCTGATCCGGGACGCGGTCGTCGATGCGACGAGCCTGCCTCCCGGGTTCAAGATCGACGCTGAAGACGACTGGCGCTGGTCCGACGAGGAGGCGAACCAGGTCTACA
>JAENXO010000177.1 GCA_016649455.1 Gemmatimonadota bacterium
GATACGAGAAACGTGGAAGGGCGGATCACTGACAGTGCCGCCTCGGCGACGGCCTACGCGACCGGTGTGCCGACCCTCAACGGGTTCGTCGGCGTCGGACCGGACACGGTGGCCCTGGAGACGGTCCTGGAGCGGGCGGAGGTCCGGGGGATGGCGACCGGCCTGGTCGCCACATCGAGCATCGTGCACGCGACACCTGCCGCTTTCGCCGCACATGTCCCGGATCGCTACCAGTACCAGGAGATTGCCGCTCAGATCGCCGGATCGGAAATCGACGTACTCCTCGGAGGCGGCCGGCAGTATTTCGATCCGAGCAGGCGGGATGACGAGCGGGATTACCTCACCGCGCTCGGTCGGTATCGCCGTTGGGCGACGAGCGCGGATGACCTGGCCGGCGACCCGGTCTCCGGGAAACCCGGACTGGTGGGCCTGTTCGCCGACAACGCGATGACTGCCGCCGATGAGGGGCGCTCACCGACGCTTGCGGAGATGACGAAGGCTGCGATTGCGGTCCTGGACCAGGATCCGGACGGGTTCTTCCTCATGGTCGAATCGTCGCAGATCGATTGGCTGGCGCATGACAACGAGCCGTTCGACAGGCTCGCCGCGGAAGTGCTCGATTGTGACGAGGCCATTCAGGTTGCGCTCGACTACGTGTCCGGCCGTCCGGGAGCCCTCCTGGTCGTCGTCGCAGACCACGAAACCGGAGGACTGGCGCTGGTCGAACAGGGAGGCCAGTGGAGAGCTTTGTACAGCTCTGACGGACATACCGCGGAGCTCGTCCCGCTGTTCGCGATCGGGGCCGGTTCGGAGAGGTTCGGCGGTACCCACTCGATCGACGAGATCGGACGCCGGCTCGCCGAGGTCGTGCTGCGGGTTCAGCCGGTCGATTGAGGCGGCGACGGTCCCCGCATATCTTCCGGCCGCGTCGCAGCGTCTTCAGGGCACATGGCCTTGAAGCGTCCCACATTCGAATGCCGGTATTGCCGGGGGGGTGCCGTTGAGTGAGAGTCTTCGACCAGTCTATCTGGCCGGTACCGGGCGATTCCTGCCGCCAGAGATCCTGACGAACGTCGAGATGTTCGCGATTCCATCGGTGCGAAATGCGTTCGATGTCGAAAGGGCGCGAGGATCGCTGCGCGGAATCGAGCCGGAGGAAGCTGCCGGGCTGGCACCTGAAGAAGTGTTCGATCGTTGGGCGATTCAACTCACCGGGATCGAGGAAAGACGGATCCTTCCGGACCTGCCGGACGCGAGCACGGAGGCGATGCACGTCGCAGCCGGGGATGCCGCGCTCGCCCACGCCGGAATGGACGCCTCTGAACTGGACCTGCTGCTCTCGGCCACCCTCACGGCCCGTGAGGACGTTCCGAACGCCGCCTGCACGATCGCCGATGGGCTTGGCCGCCCGGACCTCCCGGGATACGTGATGAACGCCGCCTGCTCCGGGTTTCTGCACGCCCTTGCCAGCGC
The DNA here is from genome assembly GCA_016649455.1 of Gemmatimonadota bacterium. Lineage (GTDB taxonomy): Bacteria > Gemmatimonadota > Gemmatimonadetes > Palauibacterales > Palauibacteraceae > Carthagonibacter. The sequence goes on from JAENXO010000177.1 coordinate 1,474, forward strand.
GTACGCCTTCGTCACATCGGGCGCTGCCGACACGGTGCTCGTCACGGTCGGTGATTCGCTGACGCGGATCACGAACTGGGACGATCCCAAGGTCGCGGTTCTGTTCGGGGATGGAGCAGGTGCCGCAGTCGTGACCTCGAAACCTTCTCCCGGTCGGATTCTCGCGACACCGGTTCTGGATGGCGAGTACTCGCCGGACCATCTCAATGTCACGGGACTGGGCTGGGGAGATCCGCTGGGGCAGGAGCACAAGTTGAGCATGGCCGGTGGGGCGAACGTGCTGCGCAATGCCGTTCGGTCGATGCAGGTTGTGGCAGACCGGGCGCTGGAACGTGCCTCACTGGGCTGGGACGACGTGGACGTCGTCGTGCCCCACCAGGCGAACGAGCGCATCACCCAGGGCCTCGAGAAGGTCCTGCAGCTTCAGAATGGCAGGGTCCTGCACCGCATCGCGCGAATCGGAAATCTGTCGGCCTCTACGGTTCCGATCGTGCTCGATGAGTTGTTGCGTGGCGAGCACGGCACCCTGACGGACCCGACCAGAATCGTCCTGACGGCGGTAGGCGGAGGGTATGCCAGCGGAGCGGCGGTAATGGAATGGAGCCCGCCGGCTGGCTGAGTTTTGCCGCCCCGGTTCAGTCGGAGGGCGACGCCGTGACGGAGAGGATCTTGGGAAGGTGCGAAGCTACGAGGTCCCAGCGTTCGCCGTCCCGGCTCGCATACAGGTGTCCGGTGGCCGTTCCGAAGTACACGCCACACGGGTCGAGACCGTCCGTGGCAAGCGCCTCCCGCAGCACCGTCACGTAGGCATGCTGCTGAGGTAGTCCACCGGTTCTCGGGGTCCAGGAACTTCCCGCATCCACGGTTTCGTAGACCCGCAGACGAGCCTGACAGGTGGTTCGCATGTGGCTCGACTCCTCGGGGATCACCCACGCCCGGTCCGGGTCGCGCGGATCGAGGCCGACAACGTAGCCGAAGTCGCTGGGAAGGTCCGAGGTAATCTCCGACCAGCTGTCTCCCGCGTCGTCACTGCGGTACGTGCCACAGTGATTCTGCTGATAGAGTCTGCCGGACATGAACGGATGCGCCCTCAAGCTGTGGACGCACTGGCCGGCCTCCGGGTCCGGTTCCGGAAGGAAGTCGGCCCGAACTCCCCGGTTGATCGCCGTCCAGCTTTCTCCTTCGTCCTCCGAGCGGTAGCAGCCACCGGCGGACAGGGCGACATACAGTCGTGCTGCGTGAGCCGGATCAGCCTGGATGGAGTGGAGTGCGAGACCGCCTTTGGCCGGCTGCCACGCACCATGTGTGGGGTGCCGTTCGAGGGACTCGACCCACTGCCAGCTGTCTCCCGAATCGTCCGACACGAACAGCCCGGCGGGCTCGACGCCTGCCCACACCCTCGCCGGGCGGCCGGGACTGCCCGGGGCCAGGTGCCACACGGCGTGCACCTCACGCTCGAGTTCGCGCGGGTACGCGGGGCGTGCGGAGAGCGGCGTCCAGTTCCTTCCGCCGTCGTCGGTGCGATAGATGTGAGTTCCCCACACCTCGTGTCGAGCGGCGGCCCAGCCGGTCCGGCCAGTTCTCGGATCCAGCAAAGCGTGGTAGATCTCGTAGCCTTCGATCGACGGCCCCTCGATCGACCACCGCTGGCGAGATTCGTCCGAGCGGGCCAGGAACAGGCCCTTCCTCGTGCCGACGAGAAGCTGAACGCGGCTCAAGCGATCCAATCCTTCAACGGGATGACTTCAACTGCCTCGCCTCGCTCGATGCCCACCCGGCCTTCCGGAACGATCGCGAGCGCGTCGGCGCTCACCATCGAGCTGAGAATCCCCGATCCCTGTGGACCCGTGAGCCTGGCTTCGTATCCGCCGTCCGCTCCTGGCTCCAGGCGCACCCGGAAGAAGTGGGTCAGCTCCTCGGGAGACGAAATTTCCTCCGCGGCCCGTGCTGAAAGCGTGCGGCGCCGGACTCTTGAATGGCCCGCCAGGGCGCGAAGCGCGGGCTGTACGAACACGTGAAACGTGACCATGACGCTGACCGGATTCCCCGGCAACCCGAATACAGGGCGCCCGTCGAGGATGCCGAACGTGATCGGGCTGCCGGGTCTCATCCGGACTCTCCAGAAGCCGTGCTCCATGCCCAGCGAGTCGAGAGCTTCCTTCACGTGGTCGTGGTCCCCCACACTCACCCCGGCCGACGTGATCAATGCATCGATCTCGCCAGCGGTCTCGATCCTCCGGCGCACGTCGGCCGTTTCGTCCCGCGCGATCCCGAGCCGGATCGGCTTCGCCCCGGATCCGGATACGAGGGCCGCGAGGCCGTGCTCGTTCGAATTCATGATCCTGCGGCCGGCCAGGACGTCGTCCAGGTCATCGAAGTCAGCGAGCTCGTTTCCGTTCGACAAGACACCGACCCGGGGCCGGCGACGCACGGTTACATCCGGCCAGCCCATTGCGGCCAGTGCCCCGACGACCGAAGGACCGACCTCGGTTCCTGCCTCGAGCGTTGTCTCCCCCCGCCGCAGGTCCTCCCCGGCGAGCCTGATATTCCGACGCGCGTCGGAATCGGTCTGAATCAGGACGCGTCCATCCCGGCCCCCGTCGGTGTGCTCGATTCGGATGACGCCCGTGGCGCCCTCCGGCACCGGCGCCCCTGTCATCACCCGGACCGCCGTGCCGGGCGAGAGCGCGGCTCGCGGAAATCCGCCAGCGGGCACTTCGTCCACGACGGGCAGCAGGACAGGTGACTGTTCGGTGGCTCCGGCGACATCTGCAGACCTGACCGCGAAGCCGTCCATCGCGCTGTTGTTCCACGGTGGATGATCCACGCGGGATTGAACATCCGTGGCCAGCGCCCGCCCCAGCGCTTCCGATATCCCGACGCGTTCTTCGGATATGGGCGAACAGGCGTGCAGCACCCGGTCCAGCGCCTCATCCACGGACAACCAGTCGGGAGCGGGGTGTCGGATCGCCCCGGCCTCTCGCATCAGGGCTGGTCCCGATACGCAGGCCAGCCGGCGTTGACGGGCCGCCTGTACAGGACAAGCTGCTCGATCAACAGGTCCTCCAGGGCTACCGCCACGTCCCCCGGCGCGTCGTAGCCGTTGAGCAGCAGCGAGAAGATCAGAGTCTCTCCTGCCCCATCACGCAGGTAGCCGGACAGGGCCCGGACCGATGACAGCGATCCGGTCTTCGCCGTCACGTTGCTCTCTCCCGGGGTGCCGAGCAGTCGCCGTTTCAGCGTACCGTCCACTCCGGCCACGGGCATCGCCGCCTCGAACGTGTCGAACTCCGGATGTCTCCACATCGCCCGCAGCAGCCGCACCATGGCGTTCGGTGTGACCTCGTTGTACCGGGACAATCCGGACCCGTCCGCCAGCGACACGGCCCCCGGTTCGATTCCCCAGGCGGCGAGCGTCCCCTGCACGACCTCCAGACCGGACTCCGTCGAACCACCGTCGCCGGCTTCCCGGCCGATCGTGCGGAGTATCGTCTCGGCGATCTGATTGTCCGACGGCTTCAACATCTTCGTCACCACCGTCGACAGGGGTTCGGAATGCAGCTCGGTGGACCAGGTCGGTCCGGCGGGTCGCTCGTCCGGCTGCGCCCGACGTGCTCTTCCGGACACCTCGATTCCGTCCCGCTGCAGCAGGTTACTCAGATAGTCGAGCAGGTAAAGAGTCGGGTGAGGAGTCGCCAGGTAGAGCGGTACCGTGTCCGGTCCGAGCGGGACCCAGCCCTCCAGGCGAACGACTCCGCCTTCGGGCGGGGGACGAAAATGAAGGCGAACTTCCGAGCCGGGAGCTCCCGTGCGGACCTGGTTTGCGATCGGAAGATCCGGTCCATCGCCACGCAGTTCCATGCGGGCGTCGTCTCCGAGCCCGGGTCCGGGGATGAGGTAGGCGCGGACCGTGTTCGGATGAAGCTGAAGGCCACTGATGCCCGTCGCCCAGCCGCCGTACACGTCGTCCCACATCCAGCCATCGCCCCATTGCCCGTCCTCGAACACTCTGTCGTCACCGATGATGTCGCCGTCGATCCGCTTGATGCCCGCCTTGTCCAGGATCGAGGTCCAGCCTGCCACGTCCTTGCGCGACAGGACCGGATCTCCGCCGCCGATGATCCAGAGGTCTCCCTGCAGAGCTCCGTCGCGAATCGGACCGTCGGCCACGATCCGGGTCGTCCATCGGAATCCGGGCGGAAGAGCGTCGAGGGCGACGGCAGCGGTAACGATCTTGGTGTTGCTCGCCGGAACGAACCGCTTTTCGGCCTCGCTCTCGTACAGCACCTCTCCCGTCTCAGCCACCTGGACGGCGAGCCCCACATGCGCCCGGATCAATGCCGGATCAGAGACGATCCGGGCCAGCCGTGTCGCCAGGAGATCCCCGGAATCCTCTGGAGTGGGGGCTGCCTGCTGAGCGGCCAGACCGCTCAGTGGAACGACGGACA
>JAENXO010000505.1 GCA_016649455.1 Gemmatimonadota bacterium
ACGTTCGTGCACGAGAACATGAAGGATCTGATGGCTGCCTTCCGGCACGACGCGCACCCGATGGGGATGTTCGTCAGCTCGCTGGCGGCGCTGTCGACGTTCTATCCAGAGGCGCGGAACATCGAGGATCCGGAGATCCGCCTCAAACAGATTCAGCGGCTCGTCGCCAAGGTGGGCACGATCGCGGCATTCGCCTACCGACACAGCCGGGGTCTGCCGTACATCTACCCGGACAACGAGCTGAGCTACGCCGGCAACTTCCTCAACATGATGTACAAGACGTCCGAGCCGAAATACGAACCGAATCCGATCCTGGAGAAGGTGCTCGACGTCCTGTTCATCCTGCACGTGGACCACGAGCAGAACTGCAGCGCCAACGCGATGCGCGCCGTGGGCAGCTCACACGCCGACCCGTACTGCTCGCTCTCGGCAGCGGCAGCAGCGCTGTACGGCCCGCTGCACGGTGGAGCGAACGAGATGGTGCTCCGCATGCTCCGGGAGATCGGCAAGGTCGATGCCATCCCCGGGTACATTCAGCGGGTGAAGGCGGGCGACTTCCGCCTCATGGGCTTTGGACACCGGGTGTACAAGAACTACGATCCGCGTGCCAGGATCCTGCGGGAGATGGCGCCCGAGGTGTTCAAAGTCACGGGCACCAACCCGATGCTCGACGTCGCGATCGAGCTGGAGCGGATCGCGCTCGAGGACGAGTATTTCGTGAGTCGGAACCTGTACCCGAATGTCGACTTCTATTCGGGAATCATCTACCAGGCCCTCGGGTTCCCGGTCGCCATGTTCCCGGTCCTGTTCGCGATTCCGCGGACGGCCGGCTGGCTGGCCCAGTGGCTCGAGATGCTGCAGGACAGCGATCAGAAAATCGCACGCCCGCGGCAGGTCTACATCGGGTACGACACGCGCGACTACGTCGCCATGGACGCTCGAGTCTGAACCAAGAGCAGTCTCGAACGGGCCCCGGTGCGCAGGTGTGCGCCGGGGCCCACCCCCGATGGGCTGAACACTCTGATGAGGGAAGGCGCATGGCGAGCGACGAGTCGCGTTCCCGGTCGGTCCATCTGTCCACCGGCCTCTGCTGGTCCGCCGGCGTCGTCCTGGCGATCACCGGCATGGCAATCGATGCTCGCGGATCCTTCAGTCTGTCTGTCGTCTGTTTCCTCGGCGCGTCGGTCGCCCTCGTCGCGCCGCTGGTGATCCGCCGTCGCCGGGAAGTGGAGCGTTCGGACCCGCCCGGCGACTGAAGCTCTGACCAGCTGATCCGACCACCGGTCGTTCGAGGAGGCGATTCATGAGCACCCCGCGCAGCCTGCCCCGCATTGCAGCCATTCTCCCGCTCCTGTTCGCCATCGCAGTCGGAGACCTGACGGCTGGCCACCCGGCCCGAGGATCGGGCGAGGTGACCGAGCGGCTCTCGTTCTCGAGCGGTGAACTCGAGATTCCAGCATTCGCGCGGAAGTACAAGGTGAGCTGCAACCTCTGCCACATGCCGTTCCCGAAGCTCACGGATTTCGGCAATGCGTTCGCCGGGAACGGATTCCAGTTCTCGACCGAAGAGCAGCCTCGAGATACGATCGACACCGGCGATCCGCTGCTGCAGCTCGTACAGGACATTCCCCTCGCCGTCCGGTTCGACGGCTACGCCCAGGGAATCTCAGACCCGAAGGGCGAGAAGGTATCGAACGACCTGGGCTTCCCGTGGGGAGTGAAGCTGCTCACCGGGGGCGTGCTGGCGAAGAACGTCAGCTGGTACATGTACTTCTTCCTCAGCGAGCGAGGAGAGATCGCCGGGCTGGAGGATGCGTATCTCCAGTTCACCGACATGTGGGGCAGCGGCGTCGCACTGATCGCCGGGCAGTTTCAGGTGTCGGATCCACTGTTCAAGCGCGAGCTGCGGCTCGAGTTCGAAGACTACATGGCGTACCGGGTCCGGGTCGGCGATGCACGAGCCGACCTGACCTACGACCGGGGTCTGATGGCGCTGTGGTCACCGTGGACGAACGGCGACCTGGCCGGTGGGGTCATCAACGGACAGGGCCTCACCGACGCGCGGGACGTCCGGCAGTACGATCGCGATCCGGGAAAGAACCTGTTTCTTCGGTACTCGCACTCGTTCGGATCCCTGCGGGTCGGAGCGTTCGGCATGTTCGGGGATGAGAAGGCGGACGAGGTACGCAATCAGACCTGGGTGTTCGGACCCGATGCGTCCCTGG
>JAENXO010000601.1 GCA_016649455.1 Gemmatimonadota bacterium
AGGCCGCCCAGGTTCGTGCGCAGATCGGGGGGCGGGTAGAACGGTCCGTGCAGCTCGCGACGGCGCTGTCGGAGGGTGCGGACCTCTTTCTGGCGCAGCGGTCAGCGTTGCGCAGGGTCGCCGGCATGGCCATCGAATCCCTCGATGCGCTTCAGCCGGCGGAGGCGGGAGGCCCGCCTGCCCCCTCGTGAGAGCCGGGCGGCTCGATCAGTTTCCGGCGTCGAGCGGGCGGAACAGGAGCCCGGACGGAATCTTGGGTTCGTAGTAGGTCGACTTCGGCGGAAGGCGACGTCCAACGGACGTGACGCGCCACACTGCCTCCTGCTGGACGGCAGGAAGCAGGAAGGCCGCGCCGTCGCCGCCGGCCGCCAGGACAGCCTCTTCGGCATCGCGAAGATAGACGAGACGACCATCGCGGGCCGCTGTGTCCGCGTTCTGGCCGAGAATTCCTTCGATCACAAGGTGATTCAGGACCACGCTCGGGATCGAGGCATCCGCCTCGTCGAGACCACTGGCCGATACCGCACCGGCAGTCGGGCGAATTTCCCACGCCTGTCCGTTCGACCACAGGACGATCAGGTCGTGGTCTTCGGCGTGTCGAGCTGCTGAGACCGGGCTCGGATCGGCCACCGGGCGGAGCTCGAAGGAACCCGACAGGGCGGCGACCCAATCGTCCGGCGAGTCCTGGACAGGGGCTCCAACGACCGTTCGGTGCGTCGGCTGAATGCGCAGGCCCGGATCGCGTTCACTGACCACGCAGGCAAGTACTCGTCGCGCGGCCGGAGTGCCATCACCCAGCTGACGATACGCTTCCAGCGCTGTCTCATACCGGTGATGTCCGTCTGCGATCAGCAGGGGGCCCGCTCCCGCCGCCTCGCACAGCGACCTCGCGAGCTCAGAAGCGTCGATCCGCCAGGTCGTGTGCGACACTCCGTCCGGGGTCACCGCGTGGTCGTCGGGCGCCGCCGCGGTGGCCGCGAGCAGGCCGTCGAACAGGCGGGCATTCTCATCTCGCGCCGTCAGGAACACAGGTGAGAGCTGGGTGCGAGTCGCCATCGTCAGGGCGAGCCGGTCGCGCTTCGGTCCGGAGTGGGTTCGCTCGTGTGGCAGAACCTCACCCTGATCCAGGGGACTCAGCGTCAGAGCCGCGAACAGTCCGTGGCGGGAGACCGGTCCGTCAGGGCCCCTGAAATCCTGACGATACACGGTCACCGATGGCACCGGGTCCAGCTCCAGCAGCCCCTCTTCCCGCCATTGCTCGAGCAGAGTGGCCGCTTGTTCGTACTTCTCCGGTGCATCTCCCTCCGGCAGAACCAGGCGCACGGCGTTCCCACGGTGCCGGGCCCGAAGTCGCTCGGCGTCGGCTACCGTGATCACGTCGTAGGGTGGGGCGAGCAGTTTCGACAGACTTCCGGCGTGCCGGCTGAAACGCAGGGCGGGAAACGGGTGCAGGTCGGGCACGGATTCCTCTCGCGGTGGCGGGTTTGACGCACGGCCTCGGCCCTCTAGGTTGAGCGGCCTGACCCTGACGACCGAAGCTCCGGCGTGTGTCGATCAGTCGCAAGTCACACCCGGTCCGCCGGAACCGAACAGGAGGTCCACTTGCCAGCGCCTCAGGGCTTGTTGCTCGACCTCGACGGCACCGTATACGCCGGACGAGAGCTCATTCCAGGAGCGGCCGCCGCCGTCGCCGCCCTGCGCTCTGCCGGGTTTCCGTTCCTGTTCACGACGAATACGAGCCGGAAGTCCAGGACCGATGTGGTCGCCTCGCTCGCAGACATGGGCCTGGCCGC
>JAENXO010000162.1 GCA_016649455.1 Gemmatimonadota bacterium
CGTGACAGTCGATGTATGCGCGCTCAAGTTGTGCTCGTCACTCATTGCCGGCCTGCGTATCGTTGGACCCGGTGGGCGCGCCGCCCGCCGAGCGAGTCTGCAGCTCCCGGACGTATTCGACGATCTGCCACCGGTCTTCGTGCGGAACCCGGCGATAGGGAGGCATGACGCCGCGTCCGTTGGCGATCATTCCCCAGATATAGCCGTCCGAGAGGTCATTCATAGCCCGATCCGACAGCAGGTTCAGCGTCGGCAGCGGGGGAAGGCGATTCTCGCCGACGACCGGTCCATCTCCCGCGCCCTCTTCGCCGTGACACATGACGCAGTACTGCAGGAACAGCACTTCACCCCGCTCCAGGACCTCGGGGGTCGGCTGCAGCGGATTGGTGAGCAGCGTGTCGGCGGCCAGGAGGTCGTAGTGCCTCGGCGCTCCGAAGAAGACGGTGCCTTCCGGCGGGGTCGTCAGCTCGGTCTCGTACGTCCGGACCGACGCGGTGCGGAACATCGTCTTGAACCAGGGAACCCGCTTGACCTGATCGTCACAGCCCGCGAGAGCCACGGTCAGCCCGAGCACCAGGACCAGGGGGCGAATCCGCCGCCGCGCGGGGCTCACGCGGCCACCTCCTCGATCTCTATCGCGCCGGTGTCCTGCAGCAGCTTCTCGATTTCGCTCAAGCTCGCTCCCACATCCTGCAGATAGACCCCGAACCGGTCCACCGAGAACACCTCGCGATACCCGGCGGACAGCTGCTTCCGGGATCGGTGCGTGTGGAACAACACGCCGGCGAAGCCGAACAGACCGGTGAACAGGATCGTCATCTCGAACATGATCACGAAGAAAGCCGGCCAGGAGAGGATCGGCTTCCCCTGCGTGACCAGCGGATATGCCAGGGCGGTCAGCCCGGTCAGGGCCGTCGCCGTGGTGAACCCGGTGATCCCCCCGATCAGCGCCCAGCGCCGGACCGGGCTCGACTCGATGCCCATCGCCTCCTCGAGTTCAGGAGCCGGGAAGGGCGAGAACACGTCGAAGTCGGTGTGACCCGCTTCGCGCAGGCGCTCGATCGCGGCGCGCGTGGCGCCGAGCGTGTCGTAGTGGGCGAGAATGCCGCTCATCTCAATGGCCGTGCTCATGCTCGTGTGCCAGATGCTCCTTCACCTCCGCGATGCTGATAACCGGCAGCGTCCGGGAGAACAGAAGGAACCAGAAGAAGAACCACGCGAAGCTCCCGATCAGGATCAGGATCTCGGTCGTGCTGGGAACGTAGATCCCCCAGCCACCAGGCTCGTACTCGTGTGCGAGCGATGTGACGATGATCACGAAGCGCTCGTACCACATCCCGATGTTGACGAAGATCGTGACCGCGAACAGGGCAGCGAGGCTGTTGCGGGTCCGCTTGAACCACAGACTCATCGGGACGACGACGTTACAGAACACCATGATCCAGAACGGTCCGGCGTAGAAACCGTAGGCCCGCCACGCGAAGCTCTCCTTCTCGATCGGATCGTTGGACCACCACGCGAGGAAGAACTCGAGCGCGTAGGCGTAACCGACGATCAGCGACGTAAACAGGAGAAGCTTCGCCATGTTGTCGAAGTGATACTTCGTGATGTACTTCTCGAGCCCGAACGCCCAGCGCAGTGGGATCATGATCGTGATCACCATCGCGACCCCTGAGAAGATCGCTCCGGCCACGAAATACGGGGCGAAGATCGTCGAGTGCCAGCCCGGCACGATTCCCATCGCGAAGTCCCACGACACGACGCTGTGTACGGAGAGCACGAGCGGCGTCGCGATGCCTGCGAGGTAGAGATACAGCCGGCGATAGTGGCTCCAGTCCTTCACCGAGCCCTGCCACCCGAGGGCTAAGGTGCCGTATACCTTCTTCTTCACGCCGGTGAACTTGTCCCGCAGGACGGCTAGGTCCGGAATCAGACCGAGGTACCAGAACACGAGGCTGATCGTGAAGTAGGTGCCGATCGCGAACATGTCCCACACGAGCGGTGACCGGAAGTTCGGCCACAGCAGGCGCGTGGAAGGATATGGCACCAGGTAATAGAAGTACCACACCCGCCCGAGATGGATGAGCGGGAACAGGCCCGCTGTCATCACGGCGAAGATCGTCATCGCCTCGGCGGCGCGGTTGATCGTCGTGCGCCAGCCCGAGCGCGTGAGATAGAGAACCGCCGAGATCAGTGTGCCGCTATGCGCGATGCCGACCCAGAACACGAACGTGACGATATAGACGCCCCAGCTGACCGGGTTGTTGATCCCGGCCATCCCGATCCCGTTCTTGACCTGGATCGCCCATGCGGTGCCGCCGGCGAGGATTCCCACGCCGCAGATCGCCAGGAGCAGGTAGTATCGCCACGAGGGCGCATAAATCGGACGACTGATGTCGTCGTTCGCCTGCTCGAGAGTGGGCAGTGCCTCCCGTGGCACTTCTATTTCCGCTGTCGCCATCAGACCCTGTTGGTTTCTCGGTGACCGGCCGCTCAGTGGCCGGCTTCGGCAGCCGAGTCGTGCTCCCCGGCCGCTCCGTTGTCTTCGCCGTGCTCGTCGTGTCCCGACCGCGCCAGCCTGGCATGTGATACTCCGGCCAGGTAGGTAATCGCGGGTCGCGTGTTGAGCTCGCCCAGCATGTGGTAGGCTCGGGCCCCCTTGGAAATTTGCGACACCGCACTCTCGGGATCCTTCAGGTTCCCGAACACGATCGCCTGGGTCGGACATCCCTGCATGCAGGCGGTCTGGAAGTCACCGTCCTGTACCTGGCGTCCCTCGGCCTTCGCATCGAGTTTCGCCCGGTTGATCCGCTGCACACAGAACGTGCACTTCTCCATGACGCCGGTCTCGCGAACCGTGACGTCCGGATTCAGCTGCAGATTGAGCGGATACGGGTGCTCGTAAGTGAACCAGTTGAACCGCCGGACCTTGTACGGGCAGTTGTTGGCGCAGTAACGGGTCCCGACGCACCGGTTGTAGACCTGTGCATTCAACCCCTCCGGGCTGTGATACGCCGCGTACACCGGGCAAACGGGCTCGCACGGAGCATCTCCGCAATGCTGGCACAGCACGGGCACGTGCACGGTCTGGAAGCCGTCGTCCTCGGTGTGCTCGAAGTACCGCATGATCTGCATCCACGACATCTCACGGCCCTGGGCGGCAAGCTCTTCGCCGACGGTGGGAATATTGTTCTCTGCGTAGCAGGCAGTGACACACGCCCCGCAACCCGTGCAGGCATTGAGGTCGATCGACATTCCCCAGCGATACGGGCTGTTCGGGTCGGAGTCCCAGGCGTGCTCGAGAATCTGCCGCAGGTCCACGCGATGGCCACCGATCGCCTCGAGGGCGTCGTCCACGCGCATCAGCTCGCCGATTTCCCGGTCCAGATCGGAATCGCTTCCCTGCATGATCGCGAGCGTGCCGCGCCGTCCGACCGCCGTGATCTCAACCGGGGCTCCGGCGAACGCCAGTGCGCCGCTACGACCGTCCACCGTGCCGTCCAGCAGGTCGAGCGCGTTCACGCCGCGGCCCTGCGCGTTGCGACCGAACTGCGTGTGTCCCTGGCCGAGCGGGATCGCGATCGTGTCGGGCCGGATGCCTTTGTACAGGAATGCGGGGGCAGTCACGGATCCCACCGACGTGCGTACCTCCACGAGGTCGCCCGTCTCGAGCCCCAGCGGCTCCGCCGTGGCCGGATGAATCTCCACCCAGGAGTTCCACACGGCCTTGGAGACCGCGTCCGGCAGTTCCTGCATCCAGGAGCGGTTCGCTCCCCGACCGTCGTAGAGCTGCGCCGTGGCGAACGTGGTGAGCGTCAGGCCTGAGACCTGCTCGGGCAATGTGAATCGATAGTTCACGGCCGCGGGCGCCAGGGTCGGCGCCGGGTCCGGTTGTTCGCGCTTACGGCGAACCGCACCAGCCTGCAGCAACTCGAACCAGAAGTCCTCGAACAGCGGAGCGTCGCCGGGAACCTCTTCCTCATAGTTGGAGCGCCAGCCCGCCTCGAGCCACGCCTTCCAATCCTCTGCCTCGAACGAGGTGCGACCGGTCGCCGCGGCGATCGACAGCAGCACGTCCTCGACTTGCCGCGTGTCGAAAATCGGTCGCATCACCGGCTGCGCCACGGCCCAGATGTCGGGCCTGATTTCGGCGTCGCCCCACGATTCCAGTTCGTGATTGGCGGGGAGGAGCCAGTTCGATGCGGCGGCAGTCTCATCGAGGTGAGAGCTGAGTGACACCCGGTTGGCGACCCCGGCGAACGCCTCGGCGAAGCCCAGCGCCTTCGGCAGGCCGTACACCGGATTCGCTCCGGCGACGATCACCGTTTCTACGGCACCGGACTCCATACGCTCGACCAGGTTTCGCAGCGTGGCAGCGCTGGCGGACGCACCGCGAGTCGGACCGACGCCCGGTCGAACTGTCGTCCCGATCGCGCCGCAGACCAGGTTGAGCAGCGCCACCGCGAGGTGCGCCTCCGTGGATCCGGCTCCCTGACCGGAGATGTCGGGGGGCAGCACTATCGGGTTGTTGGCGGACGCGAGTTCCTCGGCGAGGCGCTCGATCCGGACCGGCTCGACGCCCGCGAGCTCCGCCACGGCGGCCGGTGTGAAACGGGACAGGGTTCCGCCGAGCCGCGCCGCCGCGCCGCCGCCCCTCCGCCGGGCGACCTCGGAGGCGACCGCGAGCGCGACGAGACCCTCGGTGCCCGGCCGGACGGATAGCCACTCATCGGCGTTCAGGCCGGTGAGGGACAGCCGCGGTCCGATGTGCGTGAACTTGGCGTGATGTCCACCCTCGATATTGCGGGCATCCGCGAACCGCCCGGCGAGTTCTACGGGTGCGAGCCAGCTGCCCAGGAAATCCGCGCCGAATGAGACGATGCGGTCGGCCCGGTCGATCTCGTAGGACGGTATTCCCGGGATGCCGAATGCGATCTCATGCGCCGTGCTCAGCGCCTCGAGGCCCAGCGGCTCCCACGGAATCCACTCGGCTCCGGTCGCATCGGCCCATTGAGCATAGAACTCGGCCGCCGACCCGGTAACCGACCCGGTGAGCAGCACGGTTCGACCGGGAACGACAAATCCGGCCACCGCCGCGATCGCTTCGTCCCAACCGGATTCGACGAATCCGCTGGAGTCGCGTCCGCGTGGGCCGGGAATCCGATCGGGATCGTACAGGTCCTGGAGTGCCGACTGCGCGAGCGCCGAGAGACGTCCGCGATTCGGGAATCGCGGGTTGCCCTCGAGCTTGATCACTCGACCGTCCCGGACGTTGGCGTACAGCCCCAGGTGCTCCGGTCCGCCGTTCTTCAGGAGGGTCGCGTACGCGACGTTCGTGCCCGGAATGATGTCCTCGGGCGGCACCAGGTACGGAATGAGCTTGTCGCCCATGTCCGGCGGTCCGCAGCTCGTGGCGGCCGCTCCTGCGCCGACCACGCCCAGGACCTTGAGGAAGTCCCGTCGGGAAGTGTCGCCGGAGGTGCCGACGTCGTTCGTCACGGTCGGAAGCTTGCCTCCGCCACCGTTCATATGTCTATCGCCGTTTTTCATTCGCTGCCGGTGCCGGATCTCAATAATGACATGCGGTGCAGTCGATCGGACCGCGACTCGACGCGTATTCCTGATCGATGGCGCGCGGGTACAATCCGTGGGGCTGACGTCCCTCTGGAGTCGGCGGCGGCGGAAACTGCTCCGTCAGCAGCCGGTCAGTGGCCACGTCCGTGTCTTCGCCTTCCGCCCAATGGCAGTCGAGACACCAGCCCATCTTGAGCGATGCGAACTTGTAGACCCGGTCCATCTCTTCGACCTTGCCGTGACACTCCTCGCACTCGACCTGCGAGCGGATGTGCGCCCGGTGCGGGAACTGCACGAAGTCAGGGGTCTTGTAGATCCGCTCCCACTGCACGGGCTCACCCCGTTCCCAGTAACCACGCAGGCGCTGGATCGGCTCGAGCTGCATGCCCACGATCCGATGACAGCCCCAGCAGAGCTCCACGGGAGGAATCACGGCCACTACCGACGATTCGGTTCCCCCGTGGCAGTACTCGCACTGCATCGAGAGTTCCTGGGAATGGAACCGGTGGCTGAACGGGATCGGCTGTTCAGGGCCTTCCACCGCCACCATGTGTGCCGCAATCGCCTCTTCGGCCGTCTGCCCGGTCGGCGTGCGGGGTTTGATCCCCGGCGGGAGCTCCTGCTCGGCC
>JAENXO010000205.1 GCA_016649455.1 Gemmatimonadota bacterium
CGGGTGGATTCGGCCCGCTGTCCGGCAGAATCTTCCGCATCGGCTGCATGGGGCACTCCTGCCGACCTGGAAACGTACTCGCACTGCTGCCGGCGCTTGCCGAGGTGCTGGAAGGACAGGGCTTCACGGCCGACGTGGCCGGAGGACTCGCCGCGGCCCACGAGGCGATGAAGGGATGAGGTCTTCTGGCTGAGGAATCCGGCCCCGGTCAGCCGTCGCTCCCCGTCCCTCCCGGATTCGATCTCAGTCGTCGGACCGGGATCGCCTCCAGGCCATCGCCACGTACACGGGAACGCCGGCCATCAGGAGAAGGAATCCCCAGTAGACGACCTCGGCTCCCGCTCCACCGATCGCCCATAGAGAGTACGCGAATGCGAGGATGGCGATCCCTGCGGCGCGGGCCATTCGCTCTCCCTCGAACGAGGAAGGATCGCGGAAGTAGAGCATCAGCTCGCTCAGAGAGCAGAGAGCGTAGGGGAACAGAGCGGTCAGCGTGGCGAGGAGGATAATGAACGTGAACTGGTCCACCAGGGCCTCGGTGGTGTTCATCGCGAGGAGCAGCGTGACCAGCACGCTCGACACGATGAGCCCCGCCGCCGGCGTGCCATGACGGGAGACCCGGCCGAACAGGGACGGGAACAGGCCGTCCCGGGCCGCCGCCTGCGGGATTCGACCCTGCAGCAGGATCCAGCCGTTCAGCGCCCCGAAGCAGGAGATCACGGCCCCGGCGGCCACCAGCCAGCCGGCGCCTTCGCCCCACAGGATCCGCGCCGCATCGCCGAACGGCGCGCTAGACTGCGCGAGGTCCGCCGGCGCGATCACGCCCATCACACCGACCGTGCTCACGATGTACACGACTGCGGCGAACAGCGTCCCGAGCACCGTGGCGCGCGGAATCGTACGCACCGGGTCCCGGACCTCGTCGGCCGGGACAGTTGCTGACTCGAATCCAAGGAATGCCCACAGGGTCAGGGCCGCGGTGGCCGTGATCGCCGAGAACGGCGATCCTCCGGAGGCATTGAACGGGCGGAAGTGCCCGGGGTCGAGGTGAATCAGGCCGAACGTCCCCAGGGCGAGAAGTGGCAGGACCTTGAGGACGGTGGTTACGACCTGCACGGTGCCCGCCTTGCGAACTCCCGACACGTTGACCGCCGTGAGCAGCCACACCACGCCAATCGCGATGCCTGTCCCGAGCGCCCGATTCGACGCGACCCCGGGAAAGAAGTAGGCGAGGTAACTCGTCATTGCCACGGCGATTGCCGCGTTCGCACACCAGATTGAGATCCAGTAGCCCCACGCGACGAGGAAGCCGGCGAAGTCGCCGAACCCGGCCCTCGCGTAGACATACGGACCACCGGACCCCGGAACGCGCCGGCTGAGCCGCGCAAACACCAGTGCCAGCAGGGTCGCCCCGGCCGAAGTGAACAGCCAGCCGACGATACTGATTCCACCGAAGATCCCGAGCGCTGCGGGCAGGAGGAAGATCCCCGACCCGATCATGTTTCCGACGACCAGCGCTCCTGCCATCCAGCCGCCCATGGCGGCGCGATCGCGCGCTGGCCCGGTCACTTCAGCTCGTCGGGTTCTGCAGGAACAGGTGCGTCCAGCGACCATCCACCAGGCCTACTCCGTGGTGCGTGAAGGAGCAGTTCTCGATGTTCGCCCTGTGCCCCGGGCTGTTGATCCACATGTCGAAAACCGTACTTCCGCTGCTGGTACCGTAGGCGATGTTCTCCCCGGCCACCCCGCTCCAGTCGACTCCGGCGGCATGCATCCGGTCGAACGGAGACTCGCCATCGGGATTCGTGTGCGAAAAGAAGTCACGATCCCGCATGTCGGTACTATGGGCCACGGCCACGTTCGCGGCGCCGGTGTGCCAGGCCAGCGAACTGCATCCTTGCCCGCCCCGTTGATCGTTCACCAGGTCGACCAGCTGAACGACTTCCGCGGCCGTCGCGGGTGGAGGATTGCCAGAAATTCCGGGCTCGAACGGGGTCGCGTCATCGCCACTGCACGCCGTAGCGAGTGTGCAGGCCAGCACGGCAAGCACCGTGCGAAGATACGTCGGCACGTGTCCTCCTCAGTTCCGATTCGAGATGCGCCGGATGCGCCCGAAGGCGCACCCGCTCGCAAGTCCCGGTCCGGAGCGAAGGAGTGAATCAGGCGCCTGCCTCGTCGCCCGCGTTATCGAACGTGGCGAGCAGCATTTCATCCGCGCCGTACAGCTCGAGCGTCGTGCCATCACGCACGTACACACCCTCCACGGCTTCGAGCGTCTTCAGGGTCAGTGTCTCGACCTCCATTACCGGCGGCGGGCACATCTTCCGCGTTCCTGCCAGGGGACCGAACGAGAGAGAGTGACCACCCTCGATGGCGTACGTCCCCGCGTACTGATTGCAGCCGGACGAACCACCGACCTGTCCGTCTTCCGTGAACGCGATCGTCACTCCCCCGCCGTCATCGGCCAGGGCTTCGAGCCCCGGCACCGGGTCGACGCCAGCCGCAGCCACGACGTCGGCTGAGAAGGAAGCGAGCTTCCACTCGCCGACGATGAGATCGGCTCCGGCTCCCGCCTCGCTCGACATCGGAGTCCTGGACACGACTTCCTCCAGGATGTAGCGAATCGAAGACGCGTCCTGCGGCGGATTGTCGACCTTCTCCGTGCGGACGGTGAGCTGGTAGTCGAAACCCGGCTCGTAGTCGAAGCCTTCTATCTGGCTGTAGAACATCGTCCACTCGGCGTCGGGCGTTTCGCGGACGAGCATGCACTCCATCGGACCCACGCCCACGCAGTCCGCCAGGTGGTGCGCTACGTACAGGGTCTTCGTGTTGGCGGAGTCCGCCGAGTCGTCCCCACTGCAGCCACCGGCCAGCGCGGCGGCGGCAAACAGGGTGAGGCCGGCTTTCATTCTTTTCGTCACTGTACAGGCTCCTGTCTGTTCTGTATCAACTTCCAGTCGGCATCCGCACCAGCGGTCTCGTGAGACAAGTCGGCCCGCCCGAGCCCCTGCCACTGATCTCGACGCCCGTGTACTCGATCACCTCGATGCCCGAGCGTTCGATGCGTCGGCGCGTAGCCGGGTTTCCCTTCAGCAGCACGCACCGACCCGGTTCCAGGACCAGTGCATTGCAGCCCATAGTGTCGAATTCGTCGTCCGGCACTTCGACGAGAACGAATCCACGCTCGAGCAGAGCATTTCGGAACGGCACCGGCAACACGGGAGAGTATACGAGGGCAACGGCATGGTCCAGAGGACTGAACATCGACATCAGGTGAAACACGTCCTGCGGGCCACGCCAGTGGGGCAGTGGCACCACGATCAGCTCGTCGATCCGGTCGGCCAGCAGGGCACGAAGCTGCTCGATACCAGCCTTGTTGGTCCGATACCCGAGTCCGGCGACGAGCGTTCGTTCGTCGAGCCATGCGACGTCCCCGCCCTCCAGCCTGCCGTCTTTTTCGATGGCTCCGAGAACGGGAATTCCAAGGCGCTCGTATGCTTCCCCCTGCGCCCGCGGCTCGGCTGCCCTGGCGGGCTTTCCCATCCGGCACAGGATCGCGCCGTCCCGACAGATGACCGAAGCGTCCCGCGGATACAGCGAGTCCATTCCGAGCGCTGAGTCGTGTTCGAGAAACAGGACCTCGGCGCCGGCTTCCCTGAGGATCCCGACGAACGCTTCGTGCTCCGCTTTGGCCGCCGCAATGTCCGGAGCGCCGTGGTACCCGAGAGCGCGCCACGACTCGTGAACGATCGCAGGGCTGACGAACGCATCCTCCGGCCGACGGACCAGCACGCGGCGCAGGGAATCGACGTCGGATTGCAGTGTCAGCATCGGAAGCTCGCTGGCCGGTTGTTCGAACCATCCCTTCCCGGGCGCCGGCGACCCCGCCTGCCTACATTCGGCCGGACCGAAAACCGGGAGCATAGCCGGTAAGATACTACTGACTGGAGGACACGTATGGGTCTGGCTCGCCACCTGCTGCTTCGCGGCTCGGAAAGCCGCTGGCTGGGTGAACGACTGGCTCACCGTCCGTTCGTCCACCGGGCGGTCAGGCGCTTCATGCCCGGCGAGGAGCTGGACGATGCGATCGAGGCGGCCCGCGGACTCGCCACACGCAGCCTGGCCACAGTCCTCACGCAGCTGGGGGAGAACGTCAGTTCGGCAGAAGAAACAGTCGGAGTAGCCACGGCATACGGGCGTGCCCTCCTGGCGATAGTCGCCGCCGGGCTGGACACGGACCTGTCGGTAAAGGCCACCCACCTCGGGCTGGATCTGGGAGAGCAACTCGCGTTCGACAACCTGGACCGGCTGCTTGCCGACGCCGGCGCGGCCGGTCGACTGGTCGCGCTGGACATGGAAGCGACGGGCTACGTGAATCGAACGCTGGACCTGTACCGGGCGCTGCGGGCACGGCACGAGAATGCCGGCATCTGCCTGCAGGCATATCTGTTCAGGACGGAGGCGGACCTCGACTCGCTGCTGGAACTCGGACCGATGGTGCGACTGGTCAAGGGAGCGTACAACGAGCCGGCGGACGTCGCCTTCCCCCGAAAGGCGGACGTGGATCTGAATTACCTGCTGCTCGCCGATCGACTCCTGGAAGCGCGACAATCAGACCCGCGGGTCCGTATCGCGTTCGGGACACATGACGAGCGCATGATTGAGAGCATCATCCGCCGCGTGGATGAGATGGGCCTGCCGCCCGACGCGTGCGAATTCCAACTGCTGTACGGTATCGGTCGTGATCTGCAGCTGCGTCTGGCTGCCGCCGGACACCCTGTCAGGGTGCTGATAAGCTACGGATCACGCTGGTTTCCGTGGTACATGCGCCGGCTGGCTGAGCGGCCCGCCAACGTGGGATTCGTGCTGCGGAGCATGGCCCGGAACTGAATGCGTGTGTGGTTGGCCCGCTGCACTATCCCCGGATGCACGAAGGGTCGCCCCGAGGCGACCCTTCGGACATCACTGTGACCGTCGTCAGTTGGTGACGGCGGCCACTCCGTGCTGGACGAGCGGGAGCTCGGCCTGGATCTGCAGGCGCAGCAGGTTGTCGACGAAGTTCTCGACCTGGAGGAAGCGCGCCGCTTCGACAGCCGACAGCCCCTTCGAGACCTTGCCGAAGTAGTCTTTCTTCAGCTTCAGCAAGTCGGAGTCGATCTTCATCGATTCCCCCATGATCTCCTTGGCCATCTCAGGAGTCATAGTCTCGTAGTTGGCCGCGTAGCTCTTGATCATGGCGATACGCCGGTCGGCGATCTTGGCCCGCTCGAGATCGTACTCACGAACGATCGGCCAGAAAATGTCGGACTGCGCGACGTCGAGGTCCATTGCCTCGGTGAGGACCGCCGTCTTCTGCGTGGTGATGTCCTGCCGCAGGAGTTCGATGTACTGCTCCTGCGCGCTGGCGATACCCGGAAGGCCGAGCAC
>JAENXO010000410.1 GCA_016649455.1 Gemmatimonadota bacterium
TATTCTGGTTGCCGCTCGCGGCGACCTGGATGATGATGGCGGCGGAGGGTCCGTTCCTGGCCGCCGTGATCGCGCGACTCGCGGACCCCAAGTTCAATCTTGCTGCGTTCGGGGTCGCCTTCGCGATCGGGATTCTCGTCGAAGCGCCGGTAATCATGCTGATGAGCGCAGCCACCGCGCTCGTCGAGGACCGCCGCAGTTACCTCCGCCTGCGGAATTTCGGCACCGCACTCGGGGTCGTGGGAACGGCTCTCCTGCTGCTGATTCTGACGCCACCCGTGTTTCGCTTCCTCATGCATACTCTCCTTGGACTGTCCGGGGAGATCGTCACGCTCACCAACGGGGCCCTCTGGCTGCTTCTCCCGTGGCCCGGTGCGATCGGCTATCGACGGTTCGTGCAGGGCGTGCTGATCCGCTCCGGTCGGACTCGCCTCGTTGCAGTCGGAACCGTCCTTCGTCTGGCTGCCATGGCGACCACGGCTCTGGTTCTGTACTGGACGACCGAATTCCCTGGTGCCTGGGTGGGAGCCGCGGCGCTCTCGGTGGGCGTGAGCCTCGAGGCGGTGGCCGCGCGGTGGATGGCAGGAAGAACGATTCACCGTCTGCTCTCGGCAGGTGACTCGGGGGTCGAGCTCACCTACGGCCGGATCGCCCACTTCTATCTTCCGCTCGCGCTCACGTCGTTCATCGGGCTCGCGGTGCAACCGATGCTCACGTTCTTCATGGGGCGAGTCCCGTCGCCGCTTGAGTCGCTAGCCGTGTTCCCGGTGGTCAATGCTCTGTCGTTCATCTTCCGGTCCCTCGGTCTCAGCTATCAGGACGCGACGATCGCCCTGCTGGGGAAGCGACTCGAACATTTCCCGGAGCTTGCCCGATTCGGCATGAGTCTCGGTCTGCTGGCATCTGCGGGCCTGGCGCTGATTGCTTTCACCCCGCTCGCCACGGTGTGGTTCTCGACCATTTCCGGCCTGTCAGCCGAACTGTCGAGCCTGGCAATCGTGGCAACCCGTGTTCTGGTTCCGCTTCCGGCGATCTCGGTGCTGCTGTCGTTTCAGCGGGCCATCCTGATCCAGGGCCGGCGGACACGTCGGATCACGGTCGCGACGGCGATCGAGGTCGCGGCGATTGCAGTCCTGTTCGTCGCCGGCGCGTGGGGCCTGGGGCTGGTCGGAGTGACCGCTGCTTTCGCGGCGTTCGTCGGTGGACGAAGCGCCTCGAATCTTTACCTTGCCCCGGCCTGCGTCCGTGTCTTGAGACAGTCCCGGACCGACCATGGCTCGTCCGAGGACAAATCCAGGGCCGACCCTGATTCCATGGACCTTTGACCGAAAGAGCCCGTCATGTGTAAACTGCGTGTCGGTTGTATTGAGAAATACCGGAGGCGTATGACAGGAATCGGCCGCAAATGACCCGAGCCGCAACGTATCCCACAATCATTCAGGGTGGGATGGGAGTAGGTATCTCGAACTGGGTCCTGGCCAACGCCGTCGCCCGAGCCGGGCACCTCGGTGTGGTCTCTGGTACGGTTGTGGATCACGTAATGGTCCGCCGACTGGCGGACGGTGACGAGGGTGGTCACGTCCGCCGGGCGATGGAGTCATTCCCGTTCCCGGAAGTCGTGACCCAGGTACTGGAGCACTACTTCAAGCCGGACGGGCGTAAGGAAGACGAGCCGTACCCCAACCTCCCGATGTTCCGCCAGAAGATGAAGAAGGCCCGGCTCCAGCTCACCGCACTCGCGAACTTCGTCGAGGTGACGCTCGCGAAAGAGGGGCACGACGGGCTTGTCGGAGTAAATCTCCTCACCAAGGTCCAGATGCCGAACCTGGCATCGATTTACGGTGCCATGCTCGCGGATGTCGACTACGTGCTGATGGGGGCCGGCATCCCACGTGAGATCCCGGGCGTGCTCGACGGGTTTTCGCGCAACGAGAAGGCGAGCATTCGATTCGACGTGGCGGAATCGGAAACCTACGACTGCGAGAACCTGGAATTCGATCCGGCCGAGCAGTTCGACGGCCCCCTGCCGGCACTGAAGCGTCCGAAGTTCCTGGCGATCATCGCGTCGAATTCTCTCGCCACGATGCTGGCGCGAAAATCCACGGGCAAAGTCGACGGGTTCATCATCGAAGCTCCCTCCGCGGGCGGTCATAATGCTCCGCCGCGCGGCGAGCGGAGGCTGAACGACGAGGGCGAGCCCCTGTACGGTGAGCGCGACGAAGTCAATTTCGACAAGATCGTCCAGATCGGAATTCCGTTCTGGCTCGCCGGCGGAGCTGGCCGAAAAGGCAGGCTGCAGGAAGCCCTGGACCTGGGCGCCACCGGAATTCAGGTCGGAACGCTGTTCGCCTACTCCGACGAGGCCGGGACCGCGGAATCGCTGAAGCGGCTCGTGATCCAGCAATCACTGCATGGACACGTGGCCATCAAGACCGACGGCAGGGCCTCCCCAACCGGGTTTCCGTTCAAGGTGGTGGAGCTGCCCCAGAGTATTTCCGAGCAGAAGACGTACGAGCAGCGAACGCGCGTGTGCGACCTTGGATACCTGCGTACCGCATACCGTACGGAGAAGGGCCGGATCGACTATCGGTGCCCGGCCGAGCCCGTCGATACGTACGTGAAGAAGGGCGGTTCGGAAGAGGACACGGTAGGGAGGAAGTGTCTGTGCAACGCGCTGATGTCGAATCTCGACCTCGGTCAGCTGCGCAACGGGGGGGCGACCGAGAAACCGCTTCTCACGAGCGGGGACGACCTGGAAATCCTCGGCTTGTTCCTCCACGGCCGGACGTCGTACACGGCCGCCGACGTGATCGACTACCTGCTTTCCTGACCCGGATCGAAGGACTCGTCTCCCGGGTCTACGCTTCCACCGGACTGTCGGGCCAGCTGGGCTGCCCGCTCTGACACCGCCGCGAATACTGCCGCGCTCCGTTCCTTCAGGCGCCGGGCTTGCA